>DATDFP010000068.1:0-14394 GCA_036522535.1 Gemmatimonadales bacterium | reverse complement strand
CTCCGTCGAGATCCACGTGAGCGCGATGGCAACGACCCCCTGTGCCACGAGCGAGGGGACGGGCGTCACGAACCGCGGGTGCACGCCCGCCAGCCACCGCGGCAAGAGCCCATCCCGCGCCATCGCGTAGGGGATGCGGGCGGCCGTCAGCACGATGCCGTTGTTCGAGCCGAGCGTGGCGATCATGATCGCCACCGCGACGAGGGCCGCCCCCGCGCGCCCGAGCGTCACCTGCGCCGCATCGGAGGCGACGAGCGACGACGCGGCGACCTTGGCCGGCGAGAGCACATAGGCGAACGACCCGGAGGCCAGGCAGTACAGGACGATCGCCACGACCGTCGCCACAAGGATCGAGCGTGGCAGGTTGCGCTCGGGGTCGGTCACCTCGCCCCCGACGTACGTGATCTCGATCCAGCCGTCGTACGCCCACAGCACAGCCACCAGGGCCACGCCGAAGGGAGCGATCTGATTTGCCACCGGGGCGTCGGACCAGACCGGCGCGAAGTTCGCGAACGTGCCCCCGGGCAGCGCGACCGCGACCGTGATGAGCGCCGCGACCAGGCCGATCTTGATCAGGGTGAGGACGTTCTGCGTGATGGCCCCGAGCTTCACGCCGAGTGAGTTCAGGGCCGTGAGCGCCACGATCGACAGCACGGCCGCGAGCTTGATCCCCGGATCGGAGAGGGGGATGAAGAAGCGCAGATAGGTCGCGAACCCCACCGCGATGGCCGCGATCGACGCCGGGTTGATCACGATACCGCTGCTCCAGCCGTACAGGTATCCCCATACGGGTCCGTAGGCGCGGGTCAGGTATACGTACTGGCCTCCCGCCTCCGGCAGCGCGGCGCCGAGCTCGGCGACCGACAGCGCGCCCAGCAGCGACACGACACCGCCGACCACCCAGACGAGCATCGCCGGCCCCGTTGCGTGCAGGTCGCTGGCGATGGCGCTCGGGACGATGAAGATCGCGGACGCGATGATCGTCCCGATGTTGATCATCGTCGAGTCGAGCAGGCCGAGCTGGCGCCTCAGCTCAGCCACGGCTCGGGAAGGCAACCTTCACGCGGTGGTCTCCGTAGGGAGCGCTAGGATACCGGGGCCGTAGGAACGTCGCAAGATTCGCAGGACCAATGTAGGGGCGCAGCATACTGCGCCCCCACCGTCAGGCAATCACCGGCGCCCCTGCATCGCCCCGAAATCACAGGCGATAGATTTGTTGACCCCATGACGCGCCTTTCATCTTTCACATCGCCCGGATCCTACTGGCAGGCGAGTCGCGCGCCGCGCTACAGCCTGCTCTTCGCGTTGCCGTTGCTGCTCTGCTACCAGACGCTCGCCCTGTTTCTCTCCCGCGGCCCAAACCCCTTGCGAAACGGCGCGGACGTGATCCTGCAGAGCTTCTTCGTGGCCATCGCGGGCACCCGGGGCCCTCTGGTGTTCATGATCTGCCTGCTCGCCCTCGGGCTGTGGCTGGTCGCGCGCGACGCGCGCGCGCACGGCTCGCGGCTGCGGGCGAGTGTGTTCTGGGCGATGCTCGGTGAATCGGTCGTGCTCGCGCTGGCCTTCGGCGTCGTGGTCGGCGGCCTCACGTCGCGGGTGATCGGCGCGCTGCAGGCGCTGACGTTGGCGCCCGGCGGCGACCTCGATCTCGGCACCCGCCTGATGGTCTCACTCGGCGCGGGGATCTACGAGGAGCTGCTGTTCCGCGTCGTGCTCGTCGCCCTCCTCGCCGCCGCCGCGCGCAGTCTCCTGGGATGGCGCCCCGTGCCGGCAGGCGCCCTGGCTACCGTGCTCGGCGCCGCGATCTTCTCGGCGTTTCATTACATCGGCCCCTACGGCGACCGGCTCGAGCTCTATTCGTTTGCGTTCCGGATGATCGCGGGGCTGTTCTTTAGCGCGCTCTATCTCTTGCGGGGGTTCGGGATCACGGCGTGGACGCACGCGCTGTACGACGTATCACTGCTGGTGATTCGGTAAACAGTCACAGACGCAGCAGACGCACAGGGGAGAACAGCGGGAGGGAACAGAGCACCTACTCTCTCAAACTGTTCACCCCTGTGCGTCTGCTGCGTCTGTGCGTCTAGTAGTTATCCGTTCTGTAAGCTGTGCCTTTGCTATTTCCCGTAACCTAAAGCGTTGAATCTTCCCCGTCGCCGTCTTCGGCAGCTCCGGAACGAACACGATCCAGCGCGGATACTTGTAGGGCGCGAGGCGACTCTTCACGAAGACCTTGAGCTCCTCTTCCAGCGCCTGAGTCGGCGCCTGCCCGGGGACGAGCACGACGAACGCGAGCGGCTTGACGAGGTCGTCCCGGTCGGGGGCGCCGACGACGCCTGCCTCCACGACCGCAGGGTGCTCGGCCAGGGCGCTCTCCACCTCCGCCGGCGAGACCCAGATCCCGCCCGCCTTGATCATGTCGTCGGCGCGGCCGGCGTACCAGAAGTAGCCGTCGGCATCGCGCCGGTACTTATCGCCCGTCCGCAGCCATTCCCCCACGATCGTTCGCTTCGTGAGCTCGTGCTGGTTCCAGTACGCCGAGCACGCGCTGTCGCCCCTGACGAGGAGATTGCCGACCTCACCGGTCGCCAGCTCACGGCCGTCGTCGTCCGCGATCTTCGCGTCGTACCCCGGTACGAGCGTGCCGCTCGAGCCGGGCCGGACGCGCCCCCGCCGGTTCGCGATGAAGGTGTGGCACAGCTCGGTCGTGCCGATCCCGTCGAGGATCTCGAGCCCGAACCGCTGGAGCCAGCGCTCGTAGATCGCCTTCGGCAACGGCTCCCCCGCCGAGAGGCACACCCGCACCGAACGCATGTCGTAGGTGCGTTCGGCGTCGGGCACCTGCAGCAGGGCCGCGTACGCGGTGGGGACCGCGAAGAACAGCGTGGGCCGCTCGCTGGCGATGATCTCGAAGACTCTCGCCGGCTCCGGGCGGCCGGCGTAGAGCACGGTCGAGGCCCCGGCGTGGAACGGGAAATAGAGTGCATTGCCGAGGCCGTAGGCGAAGAACAGCTTCGCGACCGAAAACGTGCGGTCATCAGGCCCGATCTCCAGCACGTGCCGCCCGTACGCCTCGCAGCATGTCGGCATGTCGTGCTGGAGGTGCACCGCGGCCTTCGGGACGCCTGTGGTGCCCGACGTGTAGAGCCAGAAGGCGACATCGTCCCTCGTCGTCTCTGCGGGGATCAGGGTGTCGGGCTCACCGGCGAGCAGATCCCCCAGGGCGAGCTGGCGCGGGCCGGCCGCGCCCGCCACCACGAGATGCTTCAGATATTTCAGCCGGGACCGGACCTCCTCGACTGGCGGCGCCAACTCGTCGCTCACGATCGCAACCGCGGCCCGGCTGTCGTTGAGCATGTACTCGTAGTCTCGCGGCTTGAGGAGGGTGTTGGTTGGGACCGGCACCGCGCCGATCTTGATCGCCCCGAAGAAGGCGTACACGAACTCGGGGCCGTCCCGGAGCAGCAGTAACACACGCTCCTCCATTCGGACGCCGAGCCGGCGGAGCGCGTTGCCGAGACGGTTGGTGCCGGCGTACACGTCGCCGTAGGTCAGTGAGCGCCCCTCGGAGCGGATCGCGAGTCGTGCGGCGCGGCCTTCGTGCACCTGCCGGTCCACGAACCAGGCGGCGGCGTTGAAGAGACGCGGCAGCTCCACGGGATTACCAGTGATGTCCTGAATTCACGCTCTCGCCTTCCTTCCCCAGAGAGAAGATGTCACCCTCACGGACGTCCGGCAAAAGCCTCTGCTGAGGTCATGTGTGAGGGACTCACGATGAGTTCCCCCTCTCCCGAAGGGAGAGGGGGACAGGGGGTGAGGACCAAAAAAGGGAGGGGGGCCAGGGGGTGAGGACTGAAAACGAGAGAGGGCCAGGCGGTGAGGACCGAAAATGAGAGGGGGACAGGGGGTGAGCACTCAAGGGGGCCAGGGGGTGAGGACTGAACTGTAGGAGACACGGGGTGAGGACCTACCGCGCCCCGGCGATCCAGCGTTCGATCTTCTCGCGCAGCATGGGCAGGGGTAGCGCGCCGTCCTCCAGCACGCGGTCGTGAAACGTCTTGATGTCGAACCGCGGGCCCAGGGCCTGCTCCGCGAGCGCTCGCAGGCGGCGAAGCTCCAGCCGACCCAGCGCGTAGGACAGCCCCTGCGCCGGCCACACCGGGTAGCGGTCCACGGCCACCTCGGCACGCACACGCGGCACGCGCGTGTGCGCCTCGATGTAGTCGATGCCGTCATCGCGCGTCCAGTTGAACGCGTTGATCCCGGTGTCCACCACGAGCAGCGTCGCGGAGAGCGTCAGGTCGGCAAGCTCACCGAGCCGCGTCGTGTCGGACGAGTAGAGCCCCATCTCGTCCGCGAGCTGCTCGGCGTACTCCCCCCACCCTTCGCCGAACCCCGGCGACCAGAAATAGCGGGCGATCGCCGGGATGGCAGCCCCGCGTTCGAGCGCGATGGTTCCCTGCAGATGATGCCCCGGAATCGTTTCGTGGAAGGTCAAGGGCTCCAGGTCCGCGCGGGACTTGTGCTTCGGTTCGTACGTGCTGAGAAGAAAGCGGCCGGGCCGGCTCCCGTCCTCGGCCGGCGCTATCCACTCTCCCACGCTCTGGCGCTCTTGAAAAGCCGGGTACGCTTCCACGACGACATCTGCCCGGGGCACGATGCCGAACCAGCGCGGCATCGCCGCCTTGGCGCGCGCCAGCGCCGCCCGGGCGTACGCCAGCATCTCGTCGCGCGAGCGGAAGGTGAACTTTCGGTCGCTCCTCATGCGCTTGAGCAGCGCGCTCACGTCCCGGGTCCCGAAGCTCCGCTCGGCGATCGCCCGCATCTCGGCCTCGAACTCCGCGACGGCCGCGCGACCCAGCCGGTGAATCGAATCGGGCGAGAGCGCGAGCCCGGTCGCCGCTCGAATGCTCGCGCGATAGCAGGCGAAGCCGTCGGGATTCGCCCCGACGCCGATCGACTTGCGGGCCTTCGGGAGGTACTCCTTCGCCAGGAACTCCCGATAGCGGCGCACCGCCGGGATGATGTCCGTCTCGATGATGCGCCCCAGCGCGGCGAGAAAGGCGGGCGAGGAATCGCGCAGCGCGGGCGCGTACAGCGGCGAGCGCTCGCGGGAGGCCTTGAGTAAGGCCTTGAGCTCGTCGAGCACCAGCCGCACGTTGCCCTGCGGCGCCGAGTAGCCCAACCGCAGGCCCTCGCGCTGGTTCGCGATCTGGCCCGCGATGTAGCCGGGAATGGACCGCCACCGCACGAGCGCCTGAGCGCGCCGCGTCTCGGTGCCGACGGGCTGCGCCGCCGCCACGGCGGCGACGGTCGGCAACCACCCGCCGTCTGCCTGGCTCACGTTCCAGAGCGGGTAGCGGCAGACGCGCGTCGCGATCGAGCCCTCGAGCGACGCGCGCATGATCCCATAGGCGATCCACTCCGGCCGTCCCAAGAGCGCCGACCGATCGATGCGCCGCAGGTCCGCCAGCCACCCGTCTTCCCGCGCCTGCCACCGCGCGGTGGCATCGGGCGACTCGTCGGGAAACCGGTCGTGGTGAAAGCCCGCCACCCCGTCGAGGGTCGCCTCGTCGGGATGACGCTCGAAGTAGGCGGTGACGTAGGAGTCCGACAACTGCCGCACCCTGGCCGCGAGGGAGTCCCGCTCGCTCGCCTGCGCAGCGGCGCAGGCCGCGCCCAGGAGGAGGGCGCCGGCGACGGCCGCGGCGCGGCTCATCCCTTGAGGTACAGCCGGCGCGGATCCAGGACTTCCCGGAGCAGGCGCAGCTCGGTCGCGGTGGGGGGCTCGACCCGCCCGAGACGCGGCCGGCACCGGAGCGACCACCCCACGTCTCGCCGCACGTCGGCCTCGTCCACTCCGGGATAGAGCGCCGCCAGCACCATCTCGCCCGTTGCTTCGTCCGCCTCGAAGATCGCCCTGTCGGTGATCACCTTCACCGGCCCCGCCCCGGGCATCCCGAGCCGGCTGCGGGGAACCCCGTCGTGACGCTGGCCCGGACTCGTGATGAAGTCCACACGTTCGGGGAACGCGCGCCGGCTGAGCTTGCTGACGATCAGGAGCCGTCGCGCGTGGATCGCGATCTCGGCGGCGCCGCCGCTGCCCGGGAGACGCACCGCCGGTCGCTCGTACGAGCCGACGACGGTCGTGTTGATGTTACCGTAGCGGTCCACCTGGGCGCCGCCCAGGAACCCGACCTCAATCCTGCCGCTCTGCAAGATCGACTGGAATACGTCGGCCATTCCGCAGACCATCAAGGATCCCGTCACGAGCGCCGGGTCGCCGATGGACACGGGTAGCCGGTCCGGGACGGCGCCCACGGCCCCCGATTCGTAGATCAGCACGAGCTCGGGCGCATGGGTGCGGCGCGCGAGGTTGCACGCGAGGTTCGGAATGCCGATCCCGACGAACACGACCTCTCCGTCGCAGAGCTCACGCGCCGCGACGGCGGCCATCATCTCGTCCGGTGTATAGGGGGCGGCGCTAGAAGCCGTAATTCACCCCGCCCGAGAAGCGTTCTCCCGCCCTGAGCCGGGCGGTCAGTCCCGGCTGCTTTCGCAAGTAGGCGGCCCGGTTCGGGACCGCGTAGACGAACTCGTCGAGATAGCGCGCCAGCTTGTCGGGGTCGCGGGAGATCGGCTCCCACGCCAGATAGAAGTCGTTGTCGCGGTCGTAAAAGCCCTGGGCGTAGGACGGGTGCGCGCCCCACGGCTCGACCACGACGCCGTGCACGATCATCCCGGGGATGACGGTCCGGTTCGGGTCGGAGCGGATGACCGATTGGTCCACCAGCTCCTCCACGACCACGATGACGCGCTGCGAGGCGAACGCCGCTTCCTTCTGCACGCCGAGGAGTCCCCACATCTGCGTGTTCCCTTGCGCATCGGCTCGCTGGGCGTGGACGATCGCCACGTCCGGGTTCAGTGCGGGTACCGTCGCGAGCCGCTCACCGGTGTAGGGGCACGTGATCGTCCGGATGCGCGGGTTCACGCGTGGCAAGTCCGTGCCCATGTAGTTTCGCAGCGGCCAGAACGGAAGCCGTGCCGCGCCCGCCGAGAACCGGGCCACCATTCCGAAATGAGAATATTCCTCTATTTCCAGGGGCGCGGTCCCTTTCCCCTCGAGGGCACGCCGGAAGGCATGCAGCGAGCCGACGCCGGGGTTGCCCGCCCACGAAAAGGCGAGCTTCCGGGCGCACCCGGCGGCGATCATCTGATCGTAGATCAAATCGGGCGTGAGACGGGCCAGAGTGAGGTTGCGGCGGCCCTGCCGGATGATCTCGTGCCCCGCGGCAAAGCAGATCAGGTGGGTGAACCCCTCGATGACGACCGTGTCGCCGTCGTGGACGAAGCGCGCGACGGCGTCGCGCATGGACATGACCTTGGAGACGTCAGACGTCTCTCAATCCGCTCTTTCCCGCAGACACTCCTCGATGATCCGCAGGGCCGTGTCCACGTCGTACTCGTCGATCACGAGCGGCGGCGCCAGCCGGAGGGTGCTCCTTCCCGCGCCCAGGAGCAGCAGCCCCTTCCGGAACGCCCGCTCCACGAGGTCTTGCGGGATCGCCGGCGCCGGCTCCCGGCCGCCTCGGCCCTCCACGAACTCCACTCCGATCATGAGGCCCCGACCCCGCACCTCGCCGATGGACGGGTACCGCTCCTGGAGGCGCCGGAGACCGGCGAACAGGCGCTCCCCCATCGTGGTGACGCCGGGGAGCAGCTCGTGCTCGACGAGGTCGATGGTTGCGAGCGCCGCGGCGCAGCAGACGGGGTTGCCGCCGAACGTGCTGCCGTGTGTCCCGGCCTGCCACCGCATGATCGACTCCTTCGCGATGATCGCCCCGATCGGCATCCCGCTCGCGAGCCCCTTCGAGACCAGCAGCACGTCGGGCTCCACGCCTTCGTACTCGCAGGCGAACATCTTTCCCGTCCGCCCCAGGCCGGTCTGCACCTCGTCGCACACGAGCAGGATGCCGTGACGATCGCACAGCTCGCGCAGCGCCTTGAGGTAGCCCGGGGGAGGCACGATGTAACCGCCTTCGCCCTGAATCGGCTCGACGAAGATCGCCGCCACGTCCTGCGGAGCGACCTTCTTCACGAACAGCTCGTCCTCGATCGCCGTCACGCACCGCATCGTGCACGCGGGCTCGCGCCGGCAGTAATCGCAGCGGTACCGGTAGCCATAGGGGACGTGATGGACCTCGGGCACGAACGGGCCGAACCCGGCGCGCTGCGCCGCCTTGCTCGCCGTGAGGCTCAGGCCGCCCATCGTGCGTCCGTGGAACGCGCCCGTGAACGCGATCAGCGCAGCACGACCCGTGGATTGGCGCGCCAGCTTGATCGCTCCCTCCACCGCCTCGGTGCCCGAGTTCGTGAGGAACACCCGCTTCTTGCTCGCTCCCGGCGCGAGCCGCGCCAGGCGCTCGCACAGCGCCGCGAAGCCGTCGTAGTAGAAGTCGCTGCCGCAGATGTGCAGGAACCGGCCCGCCGCCTCCTGGATCGCGCGCACTACCTTGGGGTGGGCATGCCCCGTCGCGGCCACGGCGATGCCGCCCATGAAGTCGAGAAAGCGGTTCCCGTCCACGTCCTCCACAATCGCCCGCTCGCCGCGGGCGACGACCAGCGGATATTCCTTGCGGTAGGACGTGGACGCCCAGCGGTCCTGACGTTCCACGATCGCCCTGGCCTTCGGGCCCGGGGGCGTGACCACGATGCGGGGATAGTCGCGACCCGTGTCGATCGCCGGGCGGCTCACTGCGCCACCGCTCTGACCGCTTTCCGCGTGTCCTCGAGGGCGCGCGTCAGCAGCGCAACGACTTCGTCGATCTCGCGCTCGGTGATGATGAACGGCGGCGCGATCAGCACGAGGTCGCCGTTGACGCCGTCGGCGTGACCGACGTTGGGCCACACGGTGAGCCCCGCCTCGAGCGCGGCCTCCGTGAACGTCTCCGCGAACCGCGCGGTGCGCGGGAACGGCGCCCGGGTCGCCTTGTCCTCCACGAACTCGATGCCGGCAAGGAGCCCGCGGCCGCGCACGTCACCGACGTGCGGCAGCGCTTTCAGCGCCGCCAGCCGCTGGTGCAGCACTGCGCCCAGCTGGGCGCAACGCTCGACCAGCTTGTGCCGCTTCAAGTAGCGGACGGCGGCGAGACCCGCGGCGCACGCCACCGGATGGTGCGAGTAGGTCTGGGCGTGCAGGAAGTCTCCCGAGCCGGCGGCGATCACGTCCAGGATCCGCTCGGGGGCGGCCACGGCCGAGAGCGGCGCGTATCCTCCCGAGATCCCCTTGCCCAGCGTCATGATGTCGGGCGCGACGCCGTACGGCTCGATCGCCCACCAGGTCCCGGTGCGCCCCGCCCCGCAGAGGATCTCGTCGGCGATGAATAACACCTGGTGGTGGTCACAGATCTCCCGAATCCGGCGGAAGTACTCGGGCCTCGGTGTCGAAGCCCCCGTCGAGGATCCGCCCACCGGCTCCGCGATGAACGCGGCGACGGTATCGGGACCCAGCCGCTCGATCGCGTCCTCGAGCGCCGCGCCGCTGCACACGTCGCACTGCGCATCCTGGCCGCGGCAGCGGCAGCGGTACGAATACGACGCGGGGACCCGGTGCACGTCCACGAGCCACTCGCGAAACATCGTCTTGTAATGCTCGCGGGCGGAGGCGGAGAGGGCGAGAAGCGTATTGCCGTGGTAGGCGGGCGCGAGCGCGATGATCTTGTGCTTTCCGGACTTCCCGGACTCGACCCAGTACTGACGCGCGAGCTTCAGGGCCGCCTCCACCGCCTCCGAGCCGCTCGAAAGGAAATACAGCTTGTCGAGATCGCCGGGGAGCGTGGCGGCGAGCTCGGCGGCGAGCTCCTCGACCGGACCGTGAGTGAACGCCGTTCCCGAGAGGTAGCCGAACGACCGCGCCTGGCGCGCAAGCGCGTCGGCAATCTCGGGGTTCGAGTGACCCAGATTGGCGACGTAGGCCCCGCCCACCGCGTCGAGATACCGCTTGCCATTCTCGTCGTAGAGGTAACACCCGTCGCCGCGCACGATCCGCGGAAAATCGCGTCCGAGCTTTCGGTAGAAGACGTGGCTGTCGGGATACCGGTAGGCCATCACCCGCCCTCCCCGTTCTGGCCCCGCGGAAAGCTACGGCGCAGGCATCCTCCGGTGTAGGGGCGCGCGCCCTGCCCCGCAGCATGCCGCTCCCTGCCGCGGCTCGCTGATCGGCTCTCGAAGCCGTAACTTAGCGTCACCCGGCCCAACTCCCATGAGCAAGATCCAGAGTCTCGTCACGGCCGCCGTGCTGCTGCGGCTTACCCCCGCGCTCGCCCAGACGGGCGTCATCGCCCCGAACGAAAACCTCGTCACCGACGGGCTTCCGCCCATCCCGGTGGCGATCGCCGAGGCCGCGCGCCGCTACAGCGATTTCCACTCGGCGGCGTTCTGGGACTGGCATCCGACCCGGCGCGAAGCGATCATCGGCACCCGCTTGGGAGACGTGCAGCAGGTGTACCGGCTGAGGTCCCCGGGTGGCGAGCGCACCCAGCTCACCTTCTTCCCGGACCCCGTGTCCGGCGCGTCGTACCAGCCGACCGACGGCCGCTACATCGTCATCACGAAGGACTCGGGCGGCGGGGAGTTCTTCCAGAAGTATCGCTACGACGTCACGACCGGCGAAATGACCCTGCTCACGGACGGCAAGTCCCGCAACGTGGGCGAGGCCTGGTCCCACAAGGGCGACCGCTACGCCTACATGTCCACGCGCCGGAACGGACGCGACCTCGACCTCTGGGTGATGGATCCGAGCGACCGCGCGACCGATCGCATGGTGCTCGAGCTCGAGGGCGGCGGCTACGGACCGGCGGATTGGTCCCCCGACGACCGTCAGATCCTGCTCTACCAGGTGATCTCGGTGAACGAGAGCTACCTCTGGCTCGTTGACGTGGCGAGCGGGGAGCAGACCCTCCTCACCCCCAAAGCCGGGAACGACACCGTCGCCTACGGCTCCGCGCAGTTCAGCCGCGACGGCAAGGGGATCTACCTCACGACCGACCGCGGCTCGGAGTTCCAGCGCCTCGCCTATCTCGATCTCGCAACCAAGCGCTACCGCTTCCTCTCGAGCGGAATTCCGTGGGACGTCGACCAGTTCGACCTGTCCCCCGACGGGCGCTGGATCGCCTTCGTGGCGAACCAGGACGGGGTCGGCGTGCTGCACGTGATCAACGCCGCGACGGGAGCCAGGCGCCCCACGCCGCGGCTCCCGGCGGGCCTCATTTCAGACCTGCGGTGGCGCCACGGCGGAGCCGAGCTCGGCTTCACGTATGCGTCCGCCCGCTCCGGCGCCGACGCCTACTCGCTGGACCTCGCCTCCGGTAAGGTCATCCGCTGGAGTCGCAGTGAGACCGGGGACGTCGACACCGCCGAGTTCGTGGAGCCCGAGTTGATCCACTGGACGAGCTTCGACGGCCGCTCGATCTCAGGGTTCCTCTACAAGCCGCCTCCACGGTTCGGCGGGCGGCACCCCGTGATGGTCAACATCCATGGCGGACCCGAGGGGCAGTCGCGGCCCGGATTCCTGGGACGCACCAACTACCTGGTGAACGAGCTCGGCATCGCCCTCATTTTCCCGAACGTCCGCGGCTCCACGGGCTACGGGAAGACCTTCCTGAAGCTCGACAACGGCGTGCGGCGGGAAGGCGCGTATCAGGACATCGGTGCTCTGCTGGAATGGATCCGCCGGCGCGCCGATCTCGACGCCGACCGTGTGCTCGTGACGGGCGGAAGTTACGGCGGCCACATGACCCTCGTGACGGCGACCCGCTACAACGACCGGATCTGCTGTTCGGTGGACGTCGTCGGGATCTCGAACCTCGCGACGTTCCTCAAGAACACCTCCGGCTACCGCCAGGACCTGCGGCGCGTCGAGTACGGCGACGAGCGCGACTCCACCACGCGGGCTTGGATGGAGCGCACCGCCCCGCTCAACAACGTGGACAAGGTGACCAAGCCCCTGCTCATCATCCAGGGGATGAACGACCCGCGCGTCCCCCGGACCGAGGCCGAGCAGATGGTCTCGGCCCTGAAGCAGCGCGGCGTGCCCGTCTGGTACCTGATGGCCAAAGATGAAGGACACGGGTTCCGCAAGAAGAGCAACCAGGACTTCCAGTTTTACGCAACGATCCTCTTCAACGAGCGCTACCTGCTCGGCCGGAAGGACCTGACCCCCTGACCCCGGGCACACTGACCCCGGGCGCAAGCCCGGGGTTCCCGGGGTCCCCGGGGACCCCGGGGTCCCTCCAGACTCCCCTCACGCAGGATGCAGGGATCGACCTGCCGCTGATCGGCGGCGCCATGTACCCGTGCTCCAACCCGGAGCTCGTGGCCGCCGTTTCGCACGCGGGCGGCATCGGAATCGTCCAGCCCCTCTCGATGATCTACGTGCACGGGCACGATCTCCGTGAGGGGTTCCGCCTGATCCAGAGGCTCACTGACAAGCCCGTCGGCATGAACGTCCTGATCGAGCGGTCATCCAGGTTCTACCTCGACCGCATGAAGCGCTGGGTGGACGTCGCGCTCGAAGCGGGAGTTCGGTTCTTCGTCACGTCGCTGGGCAAGCCCGCGTGGGTCGTGGAGCGCGTCGGCCCGGCGGGCGGGATCGTGTATCACGACGTTACCGAGCGAAAGTGGGCGCTCAAGGCGCAGGACGCCGGCGTGCGGGGACTCATCGCGGTGAACAACCGCGCCGGTGGGCACGCCGGACCGCACAGCGCCGAGCGGCTCGTCGACATGCTCGGCGACCTGGGCGCGCCACTCGTGTGCGCGGGCGGGATCGGAGACGAGGTGGGATTCGTGGCGGCGCTCCGCATGGGCTACGCGGGAGTCCAGCTCGGCACCCGGTTCATCGCCACCCCCGAATGCCACGCCCACCCCGACTACAAGCGCGCGATCGTCGAGGCCGACGAGGACGACATCGTGCTGACCGAGCGCGTCACCGGCGTCCCGCTCGCCGTGATCCGCACGCCCTACGTCGAGCGCGTCGGGACCCGGGCCGGGCCGATCGCGCGCTGGATGCTGCGCGGGCGGCGCATGAAGCACCTGATGCGGACCATCTACGCGCTCAACTCCGCCTGGCGCTTGAAGCGCGGCTCGCTGCACGCCACTTCATCGAAGGACTACTGGCAGGCGGGCAAGAGCGTCGCCGCCATCAAGGCGATCGAGCCCGCCGGCGATATCGTGCGCCGGTTCGCGGCGGCGGCGCGGGCCGCCTACGAGGCCGGCTCGCGATCCACCACGTAGACGTTTCGCTGCGCCGTGGGCATGATGATCATGTCGAGAACGTTGATGTGCTCGGGAAGGTTGATGATGTAGGCGATCGCGTCGGCGATATCGTCCGCCGTGAGCGGCTGGAGGCCCTGGTAGACGCTCTTCGCACGGTCTTTGTCGCCGTGGAAGCGCACTTCGGAAAACTCGGTCTCGACGAACCCCGGGTCGATGCTCGACACCCGGATCGGCGTGCCGGCTACGTCGAGATTCATCCCCTCGGTCAGGGCGCGCACCCCGAACTTGGTGGCATTGTACACGTTCCCCATGGGGTAGGTCATGTGCCCCGCCGTGCTGCCGAGGTTCACCACGTGGCCGCGGCGCCGTGCGACCATGTGCGGCAGGATCGCGCGCGTGACGTTGAGCAGGCCCTTCAGATTGGTGTCGATCATCCGGTCCCAGTCCTCCGGGTCGCCCTCGTGAAGCTTGCTCAGGCCGCTCGCGAGCCCCGCGTTGTTGATGAGGACGTCGGGCACGTGCCCCGCGCCGCCGAGGAGCTCGTCGGCGCGGTTCACACCGGGGCGGTCGCGCACGTCCACCTCCGCCACCAGCACCGTGACGCAGTGGCTCGCGCGGAGCTCAGCACCCAGCTCCTCGAGCCGGTCGTGGCGGCGCGCCCACAAGGCGAGATTCGCGCCCTCGGCCGCGCACCGCCGGGCGCACGCGGCGCCGATGCCGGAACTCGCGCCCGTGATGAGCACGAGCTTGCCCGCGATGCGATTCATGTGTGCTGTCGTCGTCTCTGGGAGGGAGCTAAAGATAGCAGCGCACGCCGCCCGCGCACTCCAGCCCGGCCTCGGCTGCGGGATCCGTCCTGAAGAACGGGCGCGCACCGGCGTCCTTCAGGACGCGCTTGGGCCGAGGGCGCCCTTCAGGGCGACCAATCAATCCACGTCGGGGTCTTCGGGGGGTTTTTGAGCACCCTACCAATCGGTTGTTTCGGGGGGCCCCCCCTGAATGGCGAGTAGGGGCGCAGCATTCTGCGCCCCTATATCTCGGCTCCGGCAGGTATGCCAGCCCGGCGTGCCACCCCGATGCCGACCCGCGGCAGTCCTCAGCCTGCGGCCACTCGGTCCAGCATCT
>DATDFP010000067.1:0-17416 GCA_036522535.1 Gemmatimonadales bacterium | reverse complement strand
CCACGCGGCGGCCGTCCGGCGAGACAGCCGGCACGGGCTCGGCCCGGAGCAGGCTATCGAGCACGCGCATCCCCGGCCCCGGCCCCGACTCACCCCGCGCCGGCGCGGGCCGGGTGGCTGCCGGCCACACGGTGGCGAGCGTCCGTGCGCGTCCCCCAGGCCAGGTCACCCGGTCCAGCTGGCGCCCGACCCGGAACGGGATGAGCTGTGCCGCCGTTGCCTCGACGAACCGCGGCACCGCGGAGTCGCCCGCGGTTTCGGCGAGATGCTGGAAGAAGCGGCTGCCGTACGCGTATGGCGTGAACCCGGCGGGCCACCGGGTAAAGAGGAGCGCGTCGCCGGGCGAGCGCGACCTGCCCGCGGCGTGGTCGGCGGCGAGCAGCTGCGTGTGGAAGCTGCCCCGGATGCGCCCGCCGTTCGTGAACTTCGACTCGTAGTATACCGCGAGTCCCTCGGTCACCCAGCTGGGCTGGTACTCGTTCGGAAACAGTCCCGGGGCGCGTCCGAACACGCGTTGCAACACGCCCCAGAAGCTCTTCGCGCGATCGAGGTGAAACACGTGCGTCAGCTCGTGTGTGGTGACCAGGCGCAGCCACGTATCGTAGGGCAGCAACCCGGGATCGTTGAGGGGTGGGGAGGCCAGGATGGTGATCTGGCTGGAAGGAAACACGGTGGTGAACCCGTTCGAGTCGTCGATGTCGTCGCCGAGGGTCAGGTCCACGACCTGGCGCGGCGGGCGGAGCTCGGCCGAGAGGAGCCCGTAAGCGCGCTCCGCCTCGCGCGCTTCGAGCAGCGCCAGCTCGCGATACACCGGTCGGAAGTGGACCCGGAAATGCGGGGTGTGGAGCGTGCGCCAGCTGCCTGACGGATCGACCTGGGCCGCGGCACGGCCGGCGAGCAGGGCCAGAAAGACAATGCGGAATGCGGACTGCGGAATGCGGAATGTTCGAAATGCGGAATGCGGACTGCGGAATGCGGAATTGAGGGGGCGAGTTCGATCCCGAACGCAGCCCTTGGGCCTCGACCTCCGCGCGATCCATTCCGCATTCCGAATTCCGCATTCCGCACTCTCGTTCATTCCGCACTCCGCATTCCGCACTCGGCTCTTTCCGCATTCTCACTTCGCCATCTCGCGCAGGAAGTTCTCGATCCCCCTCGCCACCCCTCGCGCGTAGCGCCACTGGCCGTCGTCCGACGCGAGCAGTGCCTCCTGCTCCGGGATCATGATGAACAGCGCTTCCGTGAGCGCGGACGGCATCCACGACGGCCGCACCAGGGCGTAGTCGCCGCGCCCCATGCCGAGGTCGCGCACCCCCAGCTCGGCGACGAGCGCCCGGTCGAGCTCGCGCGCGAGCGGCGCGGAGCGTGGCTGGAAGTAGTACACGCTCGTCCCGTTGTTCACGAAAGGATTCATCCCGTCGGGGAGGGCATTGGCGTGGATGGACACGAGCACGTCGGCGTCCTGCAGCTCCGCGAAGTGGGTGCGGGCGAAGAGGTCGACGGGCGCGGGGCCGGTCCGGGTGAGCAGCACCGTGGCGCCCGCGCGCTCCAGCAGTTGCTTGGCCTTATATGCCACGGCGAGGGTCGCGACCGGCTCCCACAGCCCCGTTGGCCCCCTCGCTCCCAATGGCGGGTGGCCGGGGTCGAGCACGATGGTCCGGCCACGGAGGGGGCGGCGCGCGTCGATCGGCGGCGGGCGCCGCACCTCGAGGAGCAGGTCGCGCCCCTCGAAACGGGTGCGGTAGCCCCACACACGGCGCGACAGGTCCAGGGTGATCGTCACTTCGTCCGCCGCCGGCTGCGCGTAGCTCATGCGGGTCACCAGGGGATCGGTTCGTCCGTACTGCATCCAGTTGATATTGGACGCGGCGCCGTAGATACGGAGGGCGAGGCTCCGCTCCTGCTCGGTCACCAGGAAAGGGAGCTTGCCCGGCAGGGGCACGCGCAGCGTGACCGACTTCGGCCCCGCCTGCAAGCGCACCGATCCGACGGCGCCGCCCGGCGGCGGCGTGCCGGCAGCGAGCGGCACGGCGTCCGCGGCGCTCACCCATGCCACCACGCCTCGCGAGAGCTGCAGCCGCACTTGATCGTTCCAGCGCCCCGACAGCACCGCGGTCGTGCCGGTCGGAAAGAACCAGTTGTAGGTACCTCCAGGCACCGCTTTCCCGGCGGTGATGCTATCGGTGGTGCCGGTGTGCGCGGTGTCGTCGTTCAGCACCACGACGGCCGGAAACGCCGGGTCCACGAGGCTCACGCTGAGTGGCCAGCGCGCCGTCGCCGAATCCGGCCCCGCCGTCACCTCGAGCGTCGCGCACGCTGTGACGCGATCGCCGCACAGCGCCGCCGCCGGCAGCCAGGCGACGTAGCGGTCGAGCTCGACCGGCAGACGGTAGGCGGCGCTCTCCGTGGCGAATGCCCGCACGCCCCACGCGGGCTCAGCCGGGAGGGTGTCGGGCACGAACGCGATGACGGCGCCCCAGGGTAACCGCAGCCGCACCGCTGCCCCGGGCGCGGCGCGCACAGCCAGGCGGATCCCTTCACCTGCCGGCAGGGCGAGCGTGCCCGTGGGCGCGAAGCTGGTCGTGTCGATCCACGCCGTACGGCCTGCGGGAGGATGGAACCGCGGCGCAACCCGAGCGGCGTAGACGGTCACCACCGAGTCGCTGCCCGCACGGGCGACGAGCCGAAAGGAGGCGATCGTGTCGTCGGGAAGCGGCACCCACCCGATCCAGGCCCCGTTCGGGAGCACGGTCACGGGCGTCCCGTTCACGCTGAGGCCCAGAGGCCCCGTGCCGCCGCGCGCCATGCCGAACAGAAAGGAGGAGTCGTGCGCCTGAATGACGTCCGTCGCGGCGGGGTAGGTGACCGTGACATGGAGCGATTCGCGCGCCGCCGACGACGCCCCTGGCAGGCCGGCACCCGGTGGAGTGCCCGTGCGCATGGATGCGCATCCCGCGGCGCATGCGAGCAGTACGACCCGGACCGTTCGCACGGGCGCGCAAGCTACCATCGGGCGCTTCGGCCCGTCAAATCGTCACACCAACGCGCGGCGCGTTCACCTCGAAACGCCCCTGGCGTCCGCACTCGGACTCCCCGGTGCTGGCGCGAGCCTGGAATGTTGCCGCGGCTCCACGTTGTCGCAGGTCCACTCGTGTGGACCCATTACCGCGTGGTGCGTTCACCTCAAGGCCACCTGCACGACCCGGCACTCCGCGCCAACGCACCGTTGCCAAGTCGCAAGCCGGCCCTCCAAACGAACCTCGGGGCCTCATCGTCGCCGATCCCGCCCAGCACTCCAAGTGCACGAAACGATGACCCGGGCGGCACGAAAATTGGTTACCGGCACGCGCGACTCCCACCGCGGACCCGACCATGGCCGTGCGCCGCCTCGCTCTGTTCACACCGCTCGTGTACCTCGCCTTCGCCAGCTGTGTCGACCACCCCTTGAGTCCCCGGCCCCCCGGGCTGCGGGCTGCCTCCGTCCTCGACACCGTCGGGGCCGCGGTGCTCGTCGGGGCCGGAGACATCGGCGACTGCACCAGGATCTGGGATTCCCTCACCGCGAACCTGCTCGACACGATCCCCGGCACCGTGTTCGCGGCGGGCGACAACGCGTATCAGGACGGCACGCCCGCCGAGTATGCCAACTGCTATGATCCGACCTGGGGCCGGTTCAAGGCGCGCACCCGGCCGGTGCCCGGCAACCACGACTACAACACCCCCGGAGCCGCCGGCTATTTCGGCTATTTCGGCGCTGCGGCGGCCGATCCCGCGAAGGGCTACTACAGCTACGACCTTGGCACCTGGCACATCATAGCCCTGAACAGCAACATCGGCATGGACGCGGGGTCGGAGCAGGAGCAGTGGCTCCGGGCCGACCTCGCGGCCCACCCCGCGCTGTGCACGCTCGCCTACTGGCACCACCCGCTCTTCAGCTCCAGCACCCTGCCGGTGATGGCCGCCGCGCAAGCCGCGTGGCAGGATCTGTACAACGCCGGGGCGGAGCTCGTCATCAACGGACACCATCACGACTACGAGCGTTTCGCGCCGCAGACGCCGGCAGGCGAGGTGGATCAGGCCCACGGCATCCGGGAGATCGTGGTCGGGACAGGTGGAGGGGACGGGCTCTTTCCCTTCGGGGCGACCGCGGCGCACTCCGAGGTGCGCAACAACGAGACCTTCGGCGTCCTGAAGCTGACGCTGCGCGTCACCGGGTACGACTGGAAGTTCATCCCCATCGAGGGCCCGCAGTTCAGCTCGTTCACGGACTCGGGGAGCGGCAGCTGTCACCTTCCGCCCGGCACGCTCTTGCCCCAAACGATCAGCTTCGCGCCCCTCGCGGATCGGGCCTTTGGCGACACCTCCCCGAGCCTGAACGGCACCGCGAGCTCGGGCCTGCCGGTGAGTTACGCCGTGGGGAGCGGGGACAACTGCACCATCGCGGGCAGCACGGTGACGATCACGGGGGCGGGCAGCTGCTCCGTCACCGCCACGCAAGCAGGGGACTCGACCTATGCGGCCGCCGCTCCGGTGACGCAGACGTTCGCGATCGCGAAGGCGACTCCGGCCCTCGCGTGGAGCCCGCCCACCACGATGGTCTACGGGAGCCCTCTGAGCATCGCTCAGCTCGCTGCCACGGCCTCGGGGGTGAACCACACCGGTCTGGCCGGCGCGTTCACCTATGCGCCGGCGTCAGACACGATCCTCGGGCCCGGCACACAGACTGTCTCGGTCGGCTTTCTGCCGACCGACACCGCGAATTACACCGGGGCCGGCGTGAGCGCTCAGGTCGCCGTGCTCTACAACACGGTGGTGGGACACACTTTGCTGCCACCGATCGACCCCCGGCCGGACACGATACGGGTGTTCCAGATCGGCAGCATTATGCCGGTGAAGTTCCAGCTCTTCTACCCGGACGGCGCGACTCGGGTGACCACGGCCAAGGCCACGATCCAGTCCATTCTCCTCGCGGGGCCGACCGAGGAGGTTGTCGTTCCGGCTTCACCAAATCAGCTGGGCGGGTTCCGGGACGACGGGCAGTACGTCTTCAACCTCAGCACCAAGGGCTGGCAGGCGGGCGTACACCGGATCATCGTTACCCTCGATGATGGCAGTACCATGGTGGCAACGGTGAACATGCGAAGCACGTAAGGGGGCCCGTATACCGCCCCCGGTGGGCGCCGCGGCGGGGGCTGGCGCGCGCGTCGCGCTGGCGAATAGATTGGCACGCCAACGTGATTTGCCCACAGCCCTGACGCATGTTCGGTCGCTCGGCGAAGCCGATTAGAGTCCAGGTCTGGGCCAAGACCGATCTGGGCAAGACGCGCGACCACAACGAAGACCGCTTCCTCGTCGCGGATCTCACCCGCCGGGAGGCTTCGCTCCTCCCACACGTACGGGATCACGAAGTGGGCGACCGCGGCTCCCTGTTCATTGTAGCCGACGGGATGGGCGGCGCCGCGGCGGGCGAGCTCGCGAGCGAGATGGCTATCGAAACCATCTACGACGAGATGGTCAAGACGTGGGGGAGCGAGCGGGAGGCGACCCCGCAGCATTTCGCCCATCGGCTGAAGGAAGCCGTCGAGGCGGCGAACGCCCAGATCAATTCGTACGCGAAGGCCCACGCTGAGGCGCGGGGGATGGGCACGACCACCACCGCCGCCGGCGTGTTGGGGGCGCGCTGTTACGTCACCCAGGTCGGAGACAGCCGGGCCTATCTCATCCGCCACGGCCAGGCCCACCAGCTCACGAAGGATCAGTCGCTGATGCAGCGGCTGGTGGAAGCGGGGGAGCTCACGGAGGAAGAGGCCGCGCAGAGCGAGCGGCGCAACATCATCCTGCAGGCGCTCGGGCCCGATCCCCGAGTGAAGGTGGACCTCACCCACCAGGACGTGCGCAAGGGTGATGTCCTCGTGCTTTGCTCCGACGGCCTCTCGGGCCAGGTCAAAAAAGAGGAGATCGCCCGGATCGTGTCCGCGGCGCCCGATGTGCGAACCGCCTGCGAGCAGCTGATCGCGCTCGCGAACGAGCGCGGCGGGCCGGACAACATCACCGTCGTCCTCGCGCGGTTCGACGGTGACGGGCTCCGTCCCCCAGGCACGGGCGAACCGGTGGGCCACCAGGTCTTTCCTCTGATCGACACGGAGGCGAGCACCGCGCCCGTGCCGGCCTACTCGGGCGAGTTGCCGCCCTCCGCGAGGCGGGACCGGTGGCGCATGGTGGCGGCGGCCCTGCTCGCGGCCGCGGCCGTCACCGCGGCGATCTATCTCGCCGCGCGGCAGTAACGGGATGCGAGATGCGGGATGCGTGTCCGCCCACCCGCATCCCGCATCCCCCATCCCGCATCCCCGTTTCTCCTTTCACCGCATATGGGCGATCACCCACCGCGCCGCCGCCCGCTGCATCAGCGGTTGACCATGCCAACAGCACAACACCGGCGCCCGCCCGGGGATCTGGCGCGCGAGGCGGGGATGGGCGAGCAGTATGACGAGTTGCGCCCCGGGCGCGAGCCGGCGCAGCCGCGCGACCGACCGCGCGCCGAGATCGGCCCGCCCTTTCCACGAACGCGGCTCGGCGTAGACCAGGATGATGCGTCGCACGTTGTCCGTCCCACGTCGCACGACAGAAACGCCCGCCTCTCTCAGCGTCTGGTGGAATACATCCCGCGGGCCCACTGAATACGGACCGCCGATGTCGTCATCCACAATGTGCAGGTCGAGGGGTGCCCGGAGCGAGACGGACGCCGGATCGCCACGGACGACATGGACCGCGCGGTCGGCGAGCCCGTCCGCGAAGACCGCGTTGGCGGCGAGGTCGGGGTGGCCCTGGTCCGGGCCGGAGTCCCACGCCGCGCCGGCCTGCTCGTAGCGGCTCAGCGCCTCGTCCGCGCGCGCAACCGGGATCGTCGAGCCCACGGCCCGATCGAGCGCCTGGACGACGCTCTGGAACTCGTCCGGGTACAGCAGGGCGTCGCACCCCGCCGCCACCGCGGCCACGGTGGCCTCGGGGACCGGCTGCGCGGCCCTCGCCCCCGCCATGATCAGCGCGTCGGTCACGACCAGGCCGCCGAAGTTGAGCGGGTCGCGGAGATGCCCGAGGATCACGGAGGAGAAGCTCGCCGCCCGCCCGGACGGGTCCCAGTTCGGATAGGCGACGAAGGCGCTCATCACGCTCGCCACGGCGGCGCGGATCGTCGCCTCGAACGGCGCAAGATCCACTCGCTCGAGCTCCGTCGCGGGCGCGGTCACGCGCGGTAGCGTCTGGTGGGAGTCCTGCGTGGTGCGCCCGTGCCCCGGATAATGCTTCGCGCAGGCGAGCGCTCCGTGTTCCTGGCAACCTCGAACCCAGACCGCCGCCTGCTCGCCCACCCGCGTCGCGTCGGCGCCGAAGGAGCGCGTCTGCACGATCGGGTTCTTCGGTTCGATGTCGAGGTCGCACACCGGCGCGAACACCCAATTGATCCCCGCGGCCCGCGCCTCGGTCGCGGTGATGATCCCGCAGGCGTGCGTGGCCTCGAGGTCGTCCAGGTACCCGAGCGCCGCGGGTGGCGGCAGCTCGGTCAAGCCCACCACCTGCTGGGCGGCGCCGCGCTCCAGATCGGCCCCGACGAGGAGCGGCCGCCCCGCCTGGCTTCGCAGCTCGCGCGTGAGCGCCGTGACCGACTCGAGCGTTCCGCCGAAGACGATGAACCCGCCCACGCCGGCCGCGAGCGCGGCGTCGATCTTCCTGCGCTCATGGTCGAAGCCGCCGGCGCTTGGCCGCCAGCGGAGCGCCGGAAAGACGAGCCGGGCGAGCGAGCTGGTCACGCCGGCGTGATGTGGCCGAGGATGCGGGGCCCGCGGGCGCCGGTGGCCGCTGGGAGGTTGCCCGGCTGGCCCGAGATCGTGAGAAACCCCAAGAAGGCGAAGGCCAGCGCCTCCTTCGCCTCCCCGTCGAAGAACAGCCGGTCGAAGGGCAGGACCGGCCGCGGGCGGATCCGCGCGCCGAGCTGCTCGACCAGGACGGGGTTCTTCGCCCCCCCGCCCGAGATGACGAGCTCGGCGTCCGGGGCCGCGGGGATCCAGCCCTCCACCCCCCGCGCGATCGTCTCCACGGTGAGCGCGGTCGCCGTCGCGACGGCGTCGTTGTCCGACCCGCCGGCCTCCCGCACCAGGCCGAGCAGCCGGTCCGCGAACCCGATGCCGAAACGTTCCCGCCCGGTGCTCTTCGGCGGGCGCTCCGCGAAGTACGGATCCGCAAGCAGGGTGGCGAGCACGTGCTTCGCCGGCTTCCCGCGGCGCGCGTGCTCGCCGTCGCGGTCGAACGGCGCGCCGGCGTCGATGCGGCGCGTGACGGCGTCGATCACGGCCACCCCGGGGCCGGTGTCGAACGCGAGCGCCCCCTCGATCACGCCGCGGCGCGGCACCCAGGTAACATTCGCGATGCCGCCGATGTTGAGGAGCAGCCGGCCGCGCTCCGGATGGCCGAACAACATCACATCCGCCAGCGGCACGAGCGGTGCGCCCTGCCCGCCCGCCGCCACGTCGCGCGACCGGAAATCGCTCACGACGCGTGCGCCCACGCGCTCCGCGATCACCGCCGCGTCGCCGAGCTGGAGCGTGGCCCGGCCCGGCTCGTGCCAGATCGTCTGCCCGTGCGAAGCGACGAACCCGATGTCCCGGGGGGAGGTCTTGACCTGTGCGAGAAGCTGGAGCACCGCCCCCGCGAAGCGCTCGCCCAGCGCCACGTGGAGCAGCGCGAGATCCCTGGCCCCGCCGCGACCGATCGCCTCGATGATGGCACCGCGCTCGGCTTCAGCGTACGGCTCCTGGCGGAACGCCACCAGCTGGGCGGCGAGGGGATCGTTGCTGAGCCGCACCAGCGCCGTCGAAATCCCGTCGAGCGACGTCCCCGACATCAACCCCACGGCAAGACAGTCCGTCACTTACCGGGGGTGACGGGCGGCGGGTCGCCAGCCGCCCGGCGCACGAACCCGCCCGCCTCCTCGAGCAGCCGTTCGGCGGCCTCCTTCCCCACTCCTCTTTTGACCATCACGATCGCGAGCTTCACGCTGCCCCCCGCGGCCGCGATGGCCCGCCGCGCCGCCGGGCGATCCACGCCGCAGCACTCCATCACGATGCGGTCGCCGCGGTCTCGCAGCTTGTCGCTCCAGGCCATCAGATCCACCATCAGGTTCCCGTACGCCCGGCCCATCCGGATCATCGCGCCCGTGGAGACGGTGTTGAGCACGAGCTTCGTCGCCGTCCCCGCCTTCATCCGGGTGGACCCCGTGAGCGCTTCAGGACCGACCTTCGGGAGGATCAGGACGTCGCACGTCTCGGCCAGGATCGCCGGGGGATCGGAGCAGGAGAGAAGGCCCGTCACGGCGCCGGTCGTCTGGGCCCGGGACAGGGCCGCCCGCACGAACGGCGTCGTGCCGCTCGCGGCGATGCCCAGGACGAAGTCCTTCGAGCCGACGCCCTCGTTCTCGATCGCCTGGGCGCCCGCGTTCACGTCGTCTTCCGCCCCCTCGAGACTCTTCACCAACGCCTGGTAGCCGCCGGCGATGACGCCGACCACCAGGTCCCGGGGGGTGCCGAACGTGGGCGGGCACTCGCTGGCGTCGAGCACGCCCAGACGCCCGGAAGTCCCGGCCCCAACGTAGATCAGGCGGCCGCCACGCCGGAACGCCTCCACCGCGAGTTCGATCGCGCGCGCGATGTCCTGGCGCACGGCGCGCACCGCCCCGGGGACACTCGCATCCTCCGCGTTGATGAGATCCACGATCTCGAGCGGGGAGGCGACGTCGATGCGCTCGGTCCGAGGGTTGCGTTGCTCGGTGAGCCGGGGGTCGAAGTACTCGGGAGCGGTCATGGGGTCCGGGTGGCCCCAAGTTAGCTAATCGAGCAGCACCTCGCGCGGCACATCTCCCGAAGCAGCCGAACGCCGCGTCAAGCCCCGCTCCGCGGATCGGTGATCGCGCTTGCTCGGGTCACTTTGAAATGCGGCAGGGAAGCCGGCACCGCGGGTACAGCCCTATACGTTACGCCTGCTCCGCCTTCAGTCGCCTCCAGAGCGTAGTCCGGCTGATGCCGAGCCGGCGGGCCGCTTCAGCGCGCTTGCCTCCCGCCCGCTCCAGCGTCTCGCGGATGGCCTCGCGCTCCTGGTCGGCCCACGTGCGCGGCGCGAGACGGGGCACCACGATCATCTCGCCCAGGACGGTTGGTCCTCGCTGCAGCGGCACGGCACGCGCCCCTCGGGCGATGAGCGGCTCGCGGAGGAGTGCGGACGACAACCGTTCGATCGGTATCTGCGTGAACTGAGCCGCCGTGCTCAGGTACAGCAGCTCGCCGCGGGCGTCGAAGACAACGATGTCTTCGTCCCGCGCGTCGAGCAGCGCGCGCACGATCGGCGGTAACCTCTCGAGGTCGCCGTGCGGCGCCGCCGTGCGGACCGTCGAGCCTCGTCTCACCGCAGGCCTCCCGGACACGTCGGCAACGTATCCGGACCGCGCGCTAAGAATCAACGAGAGGCGCGAACGAGTGGCGCTAAGATCTCACAAAGGCGCTCGCGGGAGTTTCGGCCGGCAGCCGCAGCGTGAAGACGCTGCCGCCCCCCGGACGCGCCACGTAGGCGAGCGCGCCCCCCTGCAGCTCCGCCAAGCGCCGCGCAATCGCCAACCCGAGGCCCGCCCCTCCCACGCCGCCCCTTCCCACGTCGGCGGGGGCGCCCGCCGGACGGTAGAACGGCTCGAAGATGCGCTCCTGCTCGCCGGCGGGGATGCCGGGGCCACGGTCGGCCACCGCGAACACCAGCGCCGCACCGTCACGGCGCACCGACAGCTCGATCGGTGAGGAGGGAGGCGTGTGGTGCACGGCGTTGCTCAGCAGATTGCTCAAGATCCGGAGGGACTGAACGAAATCGAACCGTCCCACCAGGGCGGGCTCGGTGAAATCGATGCTGGTCTCCACGGACCGGTCCTTCAGAAGGCCGGCCGTGTGCCGCACGGCGGCGCCGACCAGATCTTCAGCGGTATTGAGCTCCGGGTGGACAGGCATCGCCCCGCTATTCAAGCGGGAGAGATCGAGCAGGTCGGCGACGAGATGCCCGAGCCGGTCGGCCTGCTCCTCGATCGCGAGGGCGTTCGGGTCGCCGCGGACGGCGCCCTCCTCGGCGAGCGCCTTGATCGTTGTCAGGGGCGTCCGCAGATCGTGCGAGACGGACGCGAGCGCCATGTCCTTGAGGCGGTCCGCTTCCCGCCATGCCTCCGCACGCTCCGCCGTGGCGACGAGACGTGTGCGCTCCACGGCCAGGGCGGCGTAGTAGGCGAGGGCGTCCAGAAAGCGCCGCCGCGCCGGGTCGAAGGCGATCGGTAGCGTATGCCACAGGTGCAGCACGCCCTCGGTGCGCCCGTGAGCGCACAGCGCTGCGAGGACGCTGCGCCCGGAGGCATCCTGACAGTGCAACACCGCTTCGGGCTCGCCCTTCCCTGCGTCGGGCGCCGGTTCCGCGCTGGCGACCAGCCGAAGCAGCGTCTCCGAGTCCGGCGCCGGTGGCTCCGTATCCGGAGTGGGCGGCGACGCTACGAGCAGACGCACAGTGCCGTCGTCCCACCCGTAGATCCGGCAAGTCGCCACGTCGAGGGAGGAGCGAATCAAGTGCGCGATGCCGGCCAGCGACTCCTCCGCGCGGCCCGCGCTGAGGATCTCCGCGCCCAGCCGTCCCAGCGACGCCACCTCACCGGCCCGGCGCTCCGCCTCCGCCGCGCGCGCCCGCTCCCGCGTCAAGAGCTGCGTCGTGACGGCTGCCGTGGTGACGAAGGCGACCAGCACGAGCCAGTCGAGCGGCTTCTCCACCCACAACGTGTCGTACGGCAATTGGAAGAAGAAATCGATCGCCAGGAGGCTGGCCGCCGTAAGGGCCAGAGCGAGGGGCCGGCCTCCGCTCACGCTCCCGCCGAGCATGACGAGCAGATAGGTCAGCGCGGCGTGCACGGTGTCCACGCTGTCGCGGCACGCGCGTAGCACGACCGTCGCCGTCAGGAAGACGATGCCCCAGCAGAGCCACGCCCACACCCGGGATCGGACCATGGCGCGCTACGCCGGCAGCTCGGCGCGATAGCCGACCCCGGGTTCCGTGACGATGAGCTCCGGGCGCGCGGCGTTCGCTTCGACCTTGCGCCGCAGGTTGGTGACGTGAACGCGCAGGTACTGCTGGGGACTGCCGGACGCCGCGCCCCACACCGCGTCGAAGATCTGCTGATGCGTGAGCGTGCGCCCGGCGTTGGCGACCAGCGTGCGCAGGATGTCCCACTCGATCGGGGTGAGGCGGATTTGGACTCCCGCCCGCGTGACGCGGCGGTGGACCAGGTCGATGGTGAGCCCGTAGGCCTCGACGACGGTGGGAACGTCGTCCGCGGCCGGCAGCCGGGCCCGCCGCAACAGCGCGCCCACGCGGGCCACGAATTCCGAGGTGCTGAACGGTTTCGTGACGTAGTCGTCGGCTCCCGCGTTCAGGAGTTGCACCTTCTCGGCGTCGGAATGGCGCGCTGAGAGCACGACGATCGGCGCCCGGGACCACGACCGGATCTCCCCGCACACGTCGAGCCCCGCCACGTCCGGCAGTCCCAGGTCGAGGACGATCAGGTCGGGACGCGCCGTCGCGGCGAGGTCGATCCCTTCCCGTCCGGTCGAGGCTTCGAGCAACCGATCGGCGACGTGGCTCAGGGCGTTGCGGAGGGCGCGCCGGATCGGCGCGTCATCTTCGATGATCAGCAGCGAGCGCGCGCGGACCGCCGCGGTCGTCAGCGTGCCGTTGCCCGCCCGTGTAGCGCCCATCACGAGCCCCTGGTCCAGGGAGTTGCCCGCATACAACGCGAGCGTCCGGGACTACGCAAGGTCAAACGTGCGTCCGCAGGGTGGCGTGCACCGAGCGGGCGGCGGGTCGAGGAGCCGGGCTCACCGAAACATGCGCCCGAGGTTGGTCGTCAGCCCCAGGAATACCTGGCGCGGCGTCCCCGCTGCGGTGCGAGTCACTCCCCCCACATCCGCGACCGCCCAGTTCGCAATGCGGAAAGTCACCCCGCCCAGGATCCCTGCCAGTCGCGCTCCCGCGCCTCCTTCGCTGAATCGGAACGCCTCGAGTGTGACCCCAAGGCGTCCGAACCCACGCGCGCCGGAGAGCGACGTGAACCACTGCGGCGCCCCCGCTCCGATCCCTTGCGGCCCAGCGTTGATGTCGACGTGTACGCCCGCGGGGAGATCCGCGCTCACCACCGCCACCAGGCCCCCGAGCACACGCCCGGCGCCCAGCCCACGGGCGGTGCTTCCGGTCGGAACGGTCAGGGACGACACGGCGGCCAGCGCCGCGTGGTTCGAGACATCATTCCCTAGCTTCAATGCCATCCCGAGATCCCCCACCCCGCCGCCGCCGCGACCGCGTGCGTACAAGGGACCGAAGAACGCGGCCTGGACGTGCGGTGCAACCCCCAGCTTCAGGTTGACATCCCAGGTCGTCGCCTCCCGAAGCGAACTGACGCCGCGTGCCGAGAGTCCCTGTTCGACCTCTACAAAACCCGGGGCCACCGTGTAGGCGTGCGTGGCGAAGGTGGGACGTTCCGGATTAGCGTCGCGCGCCGACTGCGAGCCCAGCTCGGCGGTCCCGACGCTCATCCCTCCCATTACCACGGCGACGATTACCACGCGCATGATCCCTTCGCCCCTTTGCCCCTCGCCCTTCAATTACTTAGCGGTTGACCCGACCTCCGGTCAACGTGCACCATTCAGCATGCGCAAGCTGCTCGCGCTCAGCCTCCTATCGCTCGCTGCCTGCGGCCGCAGGGAGAAGCCTCCCGAGTGGCCCCTGGGCCGGCGCGTCCGGGCCGTCACGGGAGAGCACGCGATGGTGGTCACGTCGCATCCCCTGGCGAGCCAGGTCGGAGTCGACATCCTCAGGCGGGGCGGGAATGCGGTCGACGCGGCGGTGGCGGTGGGGTTCGCCCTGGCGGTGGTCCACCCGGTCGCGGGAAACATCGGGGGGGGCGGGTTCATGGTCATTCGCATGCGGGACGACAGCGCGCGTGCGCTCGACTTCCGCGAAGCGGCCCCCCTCGCCGCCACACGAGACATGTACGTCGATTCGGCGGGCAACGTGACGCAATCGTCCCTCACCGGCCACCTTGCCGTCGGCGTGCCGGGAAGCGTCGCCGGCATGTTCGCGGCCCACCGGAAGTTCGGGCGGCTGTCCTGGAAGGAAGTGCTGGCGCCCGCGATCACCCTGGCACGCGATGGCCATGACATCGACGCCGCTCGGAGCCGGCAGATAGCAGCCGAGGCGGAGCGGCTCGCTCGCTTCCCGGCCTCCCGCGAGCAGTTCCTCGTGAACGGAGCAGCGCCGCCCCCGGGCACGCGCCTGGTGCAGCCCGCCCTGGCCCGCACGCTGCAGCTCATCGCCGACAGCGGTCCGGAACCCTTTTACCGGGGGAGCGTCGCCGAGCTGATCGTGCGGGAAATGGAGCGCGGTGGGGGTCTGATCACGAGACAGGATCTCGCCCGTTACCGCGCCAAATGGCGCGATCCGATCCGGATCGCCTATCGCGGCTACGCCATCTACACGATGCCGCCGCCGAGCGGTGGCGGCGTAACTCTGGCGGAGATCCTGAACGTCACGGAAGGATATTCACCCCTCCCCCCGTTCGGCAGCGTCGCGCTGATGCACCTCCAGGCGGAGGCGATGCGTCGCGCCTTCAGCGACCGAAACACCTACCTCGGCGATCCTGACTTCGTGCGCATGCCGCTCGTGCGGCTGCTGAGCAAGTCGTACGCCGCCCGGATCCGAGCGGACATCGATCCCGGTCGCGCAACGCCGACGCCGGCGGCAGCCGGCACGCCCTCCGAAGGCACCGAAACGACCCACTACTCCGTGGTGGACGCGTCCGGGGACGCCGTGTCCTGCACCACGACGCTGAACGATGATTTCGGAAGCGCCGTCACCGTGACGGGCGCCGGCTTCCTGCTGAACGACGAAATGGATGATTTCACGTCGGCGCCGGGCAAGCCGAACCTATTCGGGCTGATCCAGGGCGAGGCGAACGCCATCGCCCCGGGGAAGCGAATGTTGTCGGCGATGACGCCGTCCATCGTCCTGGACCCCGAGGGTCGCCTCTCCCTGGTCCTCGGCTCGCCGGGCGGCCCGCGCATCACGAGCGCGGTCTACCAGGTCGTGAGCGACGTAATCGATCAGGGCATGTCGCTGGCCGACGCCGTAGCCGCGCCGCGGCTCCACCACCAGGCGCTGCCGGACGTCATCTTCGTGGAGCGCGACGGGTTCGCACCTCGGGTCATCGACTCGCTCAGGGCCATGGGCCACCAGGTCGAGGTCTGGGGTTACAAGACGGACGTCAATGCGATTGCCCGATCGGCTGCCGGATGGATCGGCGTGGCCGACCCGAGGCGCGGCGGCAGCGCGCTGGGGTACTGAAGGCACAGCGGGCCTCGGCCACAACCCGTCGGCCGAGGCCCGCAGGCTAGCGTCCGCGCCGCTCAGGTCGCGCGCTTGACCGCGAGCGGCTTGGTCAGCTTGATCGTGATCCCGGCCCCCTTCGGCAGCACCACGTCGATGTCGCGCGACGCGCGTGCCGCCGCCGCCCCGGCCGCAGCCCCCGCGAGCCCGCCGATCACGGCCCCCTTCCTGTTCCCGCCGATGATCTTTCCCACGATCGCGCCCGCCGCGGCGCCCCCGCCGACTTTCGCCGCGTCGCCGCCCGTGACGCCCCGACCCTGCATCACCGAGTCCTTGGACTCGACCGTCGCCTCGACGGGGTAGCCCGTTCCGCGCACGGTGACCGTCCTGACGTCCAGCTCCAACCGGCCGGGCGATCGGGGGTTAGGCGCCGGGTCGGCGGCGACGATCGTCCCGGAGACGGACGAGCCCGCCGGAATCACCACGCGGCCCGACGCGTCTCTCACGTCCTCGCTCACCGTGGCGGTGAACCCATCACCCGGCTTGGCCGACCGGGTAGAGATCGTGTCGCTCACACTGAGCGAAAGCTTCGTTCCGGCGGCGAGTGTCAGCGTGCTCGGCGTGGTGGGGGTGGCCGGTGCCGCGGGCTTCACGACGGGCTTGCTGGCCGGCACGGAGGCCTTCCTTTCGGGAGCCGGCCGGGCCGGCTCCGGCGCCGGCACATCTCGCATCGCCGCCGTCGTCTCGGCCGGCGCAAGCGTAAGGTTCCGCGCCGTCGAGTCCGCCCGTTGACTCGCCTGCTCGCCCTTGGCGCAACCGAACAAGGCCGCTGCGGCGAGCAGAGCGGCGAGACGCGCCCCTTCTTTGCGTAGCGTGGTCATTTATTCCTCTCCCGTGATTTCGCTGGCACCTAATATAGGAAGGCGGCGTCAGAAGTTCGACGCCATAACGCCGCTTTGCCCGGCCCAGCGCCGCGGGTCCGTCCTGCAAGGGACGGCGGTGCACCAGCGTCCTTCAGGACGCGCTCGCGCCGAGGGCGCCCTTCAGGGCGTCCAATCAATCCACATAGGGATGCTTTAGGGAGTTTTCCAACACCCCGGTAATTTCAGTGACTCGCTACAGCCGGCTCTTCAGGAACGCCGGCGTCAGCCCCTGCAGCCAGCCGGCGAGCAGTGTGAAGCGGTCGGTGACGAGCAGCGTGCCCAGCACGACGAGCAGCACGCCCGCGATCCGATCCACCCACGCGATGTATGGCCGGAACCGCTGGAACCATGTGAGGAAGCGGTCGAGCGCGAACGCCGTGATCAGGAAGGGGATGGCGAGCCCGAGCGCGTAAGCCGCGAGCAGGGCCGCACCGTGACCGACGCTCGCCTGAGCCGCGGCGAGGGTCAGGATCGCGCCTAGGATCGGCCCAATGCACGGCGTCCAGGCCGCTCCGAAGACGACCCCCGCAAACGCGGAGCCGACGTAGCCGAGCGGCTTCTTGGCGAGCTCGATCCTCCGCTCGCGCATGAGAAACGACGGCCGAAGCACCCCCAACAGGTATAGCCCGAACAGAATCACGACCAGGCCCCCGATCCGGCCGATCCACACCTGCGAATGCAGCAGCAGGGCACCGAGAGCGGACGCCGTCGCCCCGAGGGCCACGAAGACGGCCGAGAAGCCCGCCACGAACCAGCCGGCGTGGAGCAGCGCCGCGCCGCGCCGTACCTCGAGCTCTTGCACCGTGAGGCCCGTGAGGAAACCGACGTAGCTTGGAATCAGCGGTAAGACGCAGGGCGAGAGGAAGCTCAGCAGTCCGGCGGCGAAGGCGATGGCGAAGGATGGCGGGCCCGTTTCCGTCGACTCACCCGCAGAAGCAGACCGCCGACAACACGGTCGTCCAGCGCCCGTCGTCGCCGCACTCGGCGGTCGACGTGACGTTCATGGTGCGCACGATCTCGCCCGGGAGGAGTGGCTCCTCTCGGGCGAGATCGTG
>DATDFP010000066.1:0-2277 GCA_036522535.1 Gemmatimonadales bacterium | reverse complement strand
CCAACCTGGTGGCCCTGATCGAACAGGTCTTGCAGCACCTTGTCGGGCTGCAGCTCGACGGCGTCCGGCTCGTGCACCTCCCACCACAGCTTCTTGTGGCACTGGAGGCCGGAGGTGAAGCGGGACTTGGAGAGGGAGTGCGGCACAGTAGGCAAGGTCGCGAGGTGCGAGCGAAGGGGCTAGGGGCTTCACGCGCTAGGCGCCGGGAAGACGCGAAGCAGGGTGAGCGGTATCTTAGACCAACGAGATTCTCAATGTCCGACCTCCCGCTCCTCGAGCTGCAGTGCTTCGGCGTGCCGAGTGCACGCCTGAGCGGGAGCCCCGCGCCGCCCGAGCTGCTGCGTCGCAAACACCTCGCGCTGCTCGTCTACCTCGCGTTGTCTCCCCAGCACCGGCGGACCCGGGCACATCTCGTGGGCGTCCTGTGGCCGGAGACCGGCGAAGCGCAGGCTCGTCACTCCCTGAACGAAGCGGTCCGGCGGCTGCGAACCCATGTCGGTGAGGCGCGCCTGGCGTCCGACGGCGAGGCCATCGTGCTGCGGGAGGAGGGACTCGAGGTCGACGCCCTGCGCTTCGAGAGACTCGTGGAGCAGCGCCCGGCCGACGCGGCGCGCCTCGTGGTGGGCGATTTCCTCGAGGGCTTCACGGTGGACGGCGCACCCGCGTTTGAAGAGTGGGCCGGGCTCGAGCGGGAGCGGTACCGCACGCGGGCGGGCGCGGCGCTCGTCGCGCTGGGCGAGGAGGCGCTCGCCGCGGGGCGCCAATCCGCTGCGTCCGACTTGGCTCGCCGGGCCCTCGTATTGCAGCCGTACGGCGAGCCGGCGGTGCATCTGCTGATGCGGGCCGGGGCGCTGGCGGGGGACGGCGCCGGCGCCCTCGCCGCGTTTCGCGAGCTCGCCGCGCGACTGGCGGACATCGGAGAGCAGCCGAGCCGTGAGCTGGCGGCGCTGGCCGAGCGGATCCGGGGAAAAGCCTGGCGCCGGCCCACCCGCCTCCACACCGACGACGAGCCGGCGTTGGTCGGTCGCGAGCGCGCGCACCGCGACGCGTTCACCCTGGTCGCCGACGCGCTGCAGCGCGGGCCGCGCACGCTGCTCATCACCGGGGAGCCGGGGATGGGCAAGACGCGTCTGGTGATGGAATGCATGGAGCGCTTCGCGCTCGCCGGGGCCGTCACCGCGGTCGTGACGCCGCTCGAGAGCGACCGCGACGCCCCCTGGAGCACCCTGCGCACGCTGCTCCGTGCGGGCCTGCCGCGCGCACCCGGGAGTGCCGCAACGGACCCGAGTGCTCGGGCGATCCTCGCCGCGCTCGCACCCGAGGTACTCCCCAGCGTGGCGTCGCGCCCGCCCGCCGACCACGCCGAGGTCGCAGCCGCCCTCGCGGCGCTGCTCCGGGCGCTCGCCGAGGAGCAGCCGGTAGCGATCGCCGTCGACGAGGCGCACTACACGGACGGCGCCAGTATCGACGCGCTCGCGGGCGCCATGGCCGCCCTCGCCGCAGTGCCGCTCTTGCTCGTGCTGACGACACGGGGCACGTACCAGGAGACGGCGCGTCCGCTCGTCCGCTTGATGAGCTCGGTCGGGCGCAGCGGTGGCGTGGCGGGGCAGGTCGTGCAACTCGACCCACTCTCCGCGGCGGAGACGGGAGCGCTCGTGCTCGCCGGCAGCGCCTGGTGCGCGAGCGCCGCAGACCGCGAGCGCCTGGCCCGGCGCATTTACTTCGAGACGAGCGGCAATCCGTTTCTCATCGTCACGATGCTGCGCGGGCTCGCGCGGGCATCGGTGCTGCGCGCGGACGCGCTCTCGTGGCCCCGTCCGGGGGTGACGATCGAGGAGCCCCTCCCGATGTCGGTGCCGAGCCTGGCGCGTCAGGCGGTGGCGGCCCGCTTGGCGGAGCTCGACCAGACCAGTCTGCAGGTGCTGCGCGCGGCGAGCATCGGAGCGCTGGCGGTGGATCCCGAGCTCATCGCCGCGCTCACCGAGCTCACCGTGGAGCGCGTCGACCAGGTCCTCACCGTGCTCGAGCGCCACGGCCTGCTCGCGTTCGACGGCGAGCGCTATCGCTTCGCCGCGCCGCTCATCGCCGAGGTCGTGCGGGGCGATCGCCTGTTACCGGGGGAGCGCCGGGGGCTGCGGGCGCGGGCCGCGGCGGCCCTCGCCTCGCGTCCCGATCTCGAGTCTCGCCTGTTGCGGGCGGAGCTGATCGCGCGCACGGGACCGCCGGCCGCCGCCTTCGCGGAGGCGGTGGCGGCTGCACACGTGGCGCTCGCCGAAT
>DATDFP010000065.1:0-6240 GCA_036522535.1 Gemmatimonadales bacterium | reverse complement strand
AGCGAGCGCAGCGCCCCCGCGAGCCGCCGGTGGATCGCGACCGAGCTGTCCCGCACGGAGGCCCCTCCCCTCCACCCTTCACCGAGCGCGGCGAGCGGCGCGGCCACGGCGTAGGTGACCTCATGCTCGTGCCAGACGGCCCGGCCGCCGGTGGGGCGGCGCACCACGGCGATCCCGAGGCGCACGATCGCCGCGCGGTCGTACCGCGCCCGCGCCGGCTCGTTGCGCCCAAGCGAGAGGCAGGGCGGACTGAACCGGTAGAGCCGCAAGAACGCGCGTCCGGTGCGGTCGGACTCGTGGAGGAGCGCCTGGTCGACGGCCATGTTTTCGGCGCCGGGGCGGCCGTCGGGCTCGACGAGCACCTGCCAGGTGAGGGACCTCTCAGTCAGGTGCAAGCGCGTACGCTTCTACGGGCGGGCAGACGCACATGAGGTTTCGGTCCCCGTACGCCCCGTCCACTCGACCGACAGACGGCCACACTTTGTGCGTCCGGGTCCAGGGCGTCGGGAACGCCGCGCGCTCGCGCGGATACGGCCGGTCCCACGCATCGGCGATCACGTCCTCGAGGGTGTGCGGCGCGTTGGCGAGCAGGTTGTTGCCGCGCGGCTGCGTCCCCTGCTCGATCTCCCGAATCTCCTCCCGGATCGAGATGAGCGCGTCGCAGAACCGGTCGAGCTCCTCCTTCGACTCGCTCTCCGTGGGCTCGATCATCAGGGTCCCCGGCACCGGGAACGAGACCGTGGGAGGGTGGAAGCCGTAGTCGATGATCCGCTTCGCGATGTCTTCCACCTCGATCCCCGCGCTCTGCTTGAACGGCCGCGTGTCGATGATGCACTCGTGGGCGACGTAGCCCTTGGGGCCGGTGTACAGCACGCCGTAGTGCGGTGCGAGCCGCTTCGCCACATAGTTGGCGTTGAGGATCGCCATCTTGGTCGCCTCGACGAGTCCCTCGCGGCCCATGAGCGCGATGTAGGCCCACGAGACCGGCAGGATCCACGGGCTCCCCCACGGCGCCGCCGAGACCGTGCCGCACGGCTGCTCCCGGCGCAGCGGCACCACGGGGTGATCCGGGAGGAAGGGCGCGAGGTGCGGCGCGACGCAGATCGGCCCCATCCCCGGGCCGCCCCCGCCGTGGGGGATGCAGAAAGTCTTGTGCAGGTTCAGGTGACACACGTCCGCGCCGATGTCCCCCGGCCGGCACAGTCCCACCTGGGCGTTCATGTTGGCGCCGTCCATGTACACCTGGCCGCCGTGCGCGTGCACGATCTCGCAGATCTGCCGGATCGACGCGTCGAAGATTCCGGTAGTGGAGGGGTAAGTCACCATGAGCGCGGCGAGAGTGGCCCGGTGGGCGGCGGCCTTGTCGCGCAGGTCCTGGACGTCGATGTCGCCGTGCGGATCCGTCCGCACCGGCACCACCTCGAGCCCCGCCATCACGGCGCTCGCGGGGTTGGTCCCGTGGGCGGAGGTCGGGATCAGGCACGTCGTGCGGTGTCCCTCGCCCCGGGAGCGGTGGTACGCGCGGATCACCAGCAGCCCTGTGAACTCGCCCTGCGACCCGGCGTTGGGCTGCAGCGAGACGTGCGGCAGGCCGGTGATCTCGGCCAGCATGTCCTCGAGCTGGCGGAACAGGGTACGGTAGCCCTGGGCCTGCTCCCGCGGCGCGAAGGGATGCAGGCGGTTGAACTCGCGCCACGAGAGGGGGACCATCTCCGTCGTGGCGTTGAGCTTCATGGTGCACGAGCCGAGCGGGATCATCGACGTGGTGAGCGAAAGGTCGCGTGCCTCCAGCCGCTTGATGTAACGCAGCATCTCGGTCTCGGAGCGGTACTTGTGGAAGACGGGGTGCGTGAGGTAGGGCGTCGTGCGCCGCAGCGACTGCGGCAGCGCCGTGTCCGCCCTCGCGCCGAGGTCCTCGACCAGGGGGAGGGCCTCGTTGAGCGAGAACGCGGCCACGAGGTCGGCGAGGTCGCCGAGCGTCGTGGCCTCGTCGAGGGAGAGGCCGATCCGCGTCGGTGAGACGGTGCGCAGGTTGATGCGCCGCGCCCGGGCGGCGTCGAGCAGCCGCGGCAGCGCCCACGGCTCGACCTCGATGCACAGGGTGTCGAAGAACGTCGTGTACACGACGCGGTAGCCCAGCCGGATCAGCGCGTTCGCGAGCAGGGCGGTGAGGGTGTGCACGCGCTCCGCGATGCGGCGCAGCCCTTCGGGGCCGTGGTACACCGCGTACATGCTGGCCATTACCGCGAGCAGCACCTGCGCCGTGCAGATGTTGCTCGTCGCCTTCTCGCGGCGGATGTGCTGCTCGCGCGTCTGCAGCGCCATCCGCAGCGCGGGCCGGCCGGCGGCGTCGCGGGACACGCCGATGATGCGCCCGGGGATGTGCCGCTTATACGGCTCGCGGGTCGCGAAGAAAGCCGCGTGAGGGCCTCCGTACCCCATCGGCACGCCGAAACGCTGCGAATTGCCGACGGCGATGTCCGCGCCCCACTCGCCGGGCGGGACGAGCAGCGTCAGCGCGAGCAGGTCCGTCGCCGCCGTCACCAGCGCCCCGGCCGCGTGCGCCCGGTCCGAGAACGCCCGGTAGTCCTCGATCTCGCCGTCCGTCGTCGGATACTGAAGCAGCGCCCCGATCACTCCGGGGCGGAACTCGAACGCGTGCGGGTCCGCGACCACCGTCTCGACGCCGCGCGCCTCGGCGCGGGTGCGGACGACCGCGATCGTCTGCGGGTGGCAGCGCTCGGCGATCATGAACACCGGCGCCTGGCCGGGCGAAAGCTGCGCTACGGCTTCGCTCACGTGCATGGCCTCGGCGGCCGCCGTGGCTTCGTCGAGCAGGGAGGCGTTGGCGATCGGCAGGGCGGTGAGGTCGGATACCATCGTCTGGAAATTGAGCAGCGCCTCGAGGCGCCCCTGCGCGATCTCAGGCTGGTACGGCGTGTACGCGGTGTACCAGCCCGGGTTCTCGACGATGTTGCGCTGGATCACCTGCGGCGTGAAGGAGTGGTGGTACCCCATGCCGATGTAGGAGCGGAACAGTTGATTCTGGGCGGCGAGGCCGCGCAGCGCCTGGAGCACTTCCCGCTCCGTCCGGCCCGGCGGGAGCGCCAGGGGCCGGCGCAACCGGATGTCCTCGGGAACGACGGCGTCGACGAATTCGTCCGCCGAGTCGTAGCCGAGCGCCTGCAACATGGCCTGCGTTTCATCGGGGCTCGGCCCGATGTGGCGGGTCACGAACCGGTCGGCGGGTAACAGGGAAGCGCGTGCCGTCGGCATGGTGGCTCGGGGGCTGTGGACGTCAGACGTCAGACGTCTGATGTCTGATGTCTGATGTCTTCATTCTCCGACAAGTTTCTTGTACCTCCCCGCATCCAGCAGCTGATCGAAGTCCGCGGGGTTCTTGATCCGAAGCTTGATCATCCAACCGTCGCCATAGGGGTCGCGGTTCACGAGCGCCGGGTCGCTCTCGAGCGCCGGGTTCACTTCGCTGACCGTGCCCGCGAGCGGCGCGAATAGGTCGGACACGGCCTTCACCGCCTCGATCGTGCCGAAGGGGTCCATGCGCCCGAAGCTCGTCCCAGTCTTGGGCAGCTCGACGTACACGACGTCGCCCAGCTCGCCCTGCGCATAGTCGGTGATCCCCACGACGATCAGCGTCTTGTCGTCCGTCTTCCTCACGTACTCGTGTTTTTCTGTGTAGAGGAGGTCCGCCGGGATTTTCGACATGCGGGAACGCTTTCGCTGGTCGCAGGATCAGGTCGCGGCGAAGGTTAGGGGCGGCGCAAACCGCTGTCAACCCAATGGGTTGTGAGGCGGGAACAGATCGGGGCGCGGGGCCAGGCCTCGGGCGTCTGGTTCGGCAAGCTTGAGCCGCTCGTGGCCCCAGGGACGGAGATCGAGCCGGACCGCGACAGGATCGGGATCGTCGGAGAGCAGCGCGAGCACTCCGGGACGCCCAGCGTGCTCCCACGCCGCCTGCACGTCGGGGCCGGCGTCCATCGTCGCCACGACACCGTCGGGCCGCTCCCGAGGGTCGGCCCAGGCCTGTTCCACCGCTCGCACCGCTTGGCCGCCCGCGACCCGGCGCACCGTGAGCCCGGCATCCTGGTAGCGCGTGGTGATGGCGTCGAGCGCGGCCCGCTCGCTCGCTCTGGTCGCGCCGGTCTCGACGAGCAGCAGCGAGCGGGCCGGTCGCCCCAGCGCGGCGGCTGCCGCGTTGCGGCGCAGCTGCTCGAATACCGCGCGGGCCCTGGCCTCGAGCGCAGCCAGCGTGTCCTCGTTCTCGATGACGTGATGGCTGCGCGATCGCTTGCGCTCGGCGGGCATCTGAGCCGCGATCATGCGATCCGCCTCCTCACTCGAGAGGCTGCGCGTGGCGCGCAACCGCGCCCGTCGGGTCGCCGGCGACGCGGTCACCAGAACGACTGCGTCGAACGAGGCGGGATCGAGCACCTCGAACAAGAGCGGGATGTCGTTCACCACGAGCACGTCGCCGCGCTCGCCGGCCTCCCGAAGCAGCTGCTCGCGCCGCCGCTGCACCGCCGGGTGGACGATGGCATTGAGCGCGTCGAGCGCCGCCTGGTCTCCCATGACCTTCGCCCGCAGGGCCGCCCGGTCGAGGGAGCCGTCCGAGGCGAGCACGTCCGAGCCGAAGCGCCGCACCAGCCCCGCGAGCACCTCGCCCCCAGGAGCCTGCGCCTGGCGCGCCAACTCGTCGGCGTCGATGATCGTCGCCCCCCAGCGGCGGAACCAATCGACGACGGTGGACTTACCGGCCGCGATGTTTCCCGTCAACGCTACGTTGAGCAGCCTTCGGCTCCCAGGTCGCCAGGTCCCAGTGCAGTTCCCAGACGCCAAGCTTACAGCCGTTTCCCGTTTCCAGACGACGGGCCTGGCCACTGTAGTCCGCTTGGCGTCTGGCACTATCGACCGGTGGTAGGTCGCTGGCAACGGGGTGGGGGGTGGGGTAGGGAAATACAGGTGTCTTGCGGACTTCCGGGGGGGTACGCAATATTGTGCCGGTTTTGTGCGGGTTTTCTCACGTTCCGGCCCGGATAATGGCGCGATCCAAGGGTTTCTCGGACCCCAACCTCACACCCCGAACCCTCACAAGGAGAGAGCGTGAACAAAGCCGAGCTGACCGCGGCGCTGGCGATGCGGACCAAGATGTCCAAGGCGGACGCCAACCGCGCGATCGATGCCCTGTTCGACGACAAGGGAATCATCGCGGCTGAGCTGAAGAAGGGCGCTAAGGTGCAGATCACGGGGTTCGGGAATTTTGAGGCGCGCAAACGGGCCGCCCGCATGGGACGGAACCCGAAGACGGGCAGCGAGATCCAGATCAAGGCGTCGGTTGCGCCTGCGTTCCGTGCCGGTAAGCAGCTGAAGATGGCGGTGAACAAGAAATAGCGGTAAGACAGCCGTAAGGCGTAAGCCGTAAGCCGCAAGTGATCGCTCTCTTACGGCTTACGGCTTACGGCTTACGGCTTACGCCTTACGGCTGTCTTACGCCTGCCGATCAATTCGCGCCAACGCTCTACGCCCTTTGATGGTGACGCCGGAAAGGCCGCGGACGATCTTCCCGGCCAACGCCGACGGCACCTCCACGAGACTGAACGTGTCCCGCACGTCGATCCGCCCGAGATCGTCCTTCTGAACGCCCACTTCCCGGATCAAGGCGCCTACGAGGTCTTTCGCGGCGGTGCGGTCTTTCTTCCCTACATTCACGAACACCTTCACCCACGCGGGGCCCGCCGGCTGCGCCGTCGACGTTTCCCGTTTCTCCTTTCCCGTTTCCCGTCGGAGCGCGAGCAGCGCCGCCGCGACCTCGGCCGGGTCGAAGTGATCGAACAGCGGATCGAGCAGAGCGAGCTCTGCGTCTATGGCTCCGGTTTCCAGGACGGCCGCCACCTGCGCTCGCAACGCCTCTACTCGGTCGCGCGCGCGATCCGTCTCCCCCGAAAGTCGGAGCGGCGTGAGCGGTGCGGCGAGCGAGCGGAGGTACGGCAGTTGCGCCGCGGTAACGAACACGACCGGCTCACCGAGCTGGGCGAGCGCGGCGAGCTGCTGGCGCGTCGGCAGCCGGAGACACAAAACCGCGTCGGGCGTCTCCGCGGGGGCGTCGAGCGGCCCGCCTTCCCATACGAAGGGGCGCTTGGGATCGAGGACGTCGAGCGCGTCGCGCAGTGCGGCCGCCCGGCGGGACGGCGCGACGACGGCGTACCGCGCGGGCGCGACCGG
>DATDFP010000064.1:0-24542 GCA_036522535.1 Gemmatimonadales bacterium | reverse complement strand
CTTGAGCCACCGCTCCGTGAACGTCGAGCGCAGGTCGTGCATCAGGCCCACGAACATGTCGTAGGCCTCCTGCTTGTATTCGACCAGCGGGTCCTTCTGGCCCCAGGCGCGGTACTGAATCGCGGCGCGCAGCTGGTCGAGGTCGTAGAGGTGGTCCTTCCACTTCTCGTCGATCACACCCAGCATCGTGCGCGCCAGCAGGCCGCCGGCCAGCAGCGCCGGACCGAACTCGCGCTCCAGCGCCGCGCTATCGAGCCGAGCCTCGAACTCCTTGAGGTAGTCGAACTTCCCTTGAAACGCTTCGCGCGCCGCCCGTTGCGCCGCGCGCACCAGGTCGTCGCGACCGCGGATCTTGGTGGGATCGGTGATACCGGGGACCGAGATAAGGAACTTGAGGAGGAACTCGGTCTCCATCAGGGGGCGGTCCCACTGCATCGGCTCCTTCAGGTCGCCGATCAACTCGTCCACCAAGCGCTCAACCGCCGCGTCGATCATCCGCAGCGCCTCGGCCTTCAGCTCTTCCCCGCCCTCCAGGGCGAACAGCCGCAGCGAGTAGATCACCTCGCGCTGGTTGTTCATCACGTCGTCGAACTGAAGCAGCCGCTTGCGCGCCTGGAAGTTCTGATACTCGACCCGCTTTTGGGCCTGCCCGATGGCGCCCGTCACCCAGGGGTGGGTGATGACCTCGCCCTCCTCGGCGCCGGTGCGGTCCATCCAGCGGGCGATGCGGTCCGAGCCGAAGAGCCGCATCAGGTCGTCCTCCAACGACAGGAAGAACACGCTCTGCCCGGGGTCGCCCTGGCGCCCCGAACGGCCGCGCAGCTGCCGGTCGATGCGCCGTGCCTCGTGTCGCTCGGTGCCGATGATCACGAGGCCGCAGGGCGGGTCCTCGTTGCACCCCAGCTCCTTGATGCGGTCCGCCGTGAGATCGGGTCGCTCCACCACCTGACCGAAGGCCGGCTCGCCCCGCGCCCGGATGCCGCAGACCTGACACTGCTTGACGCCGGAGCCGAGTTTGATGTCGGTGCCGCGGCCGGCCATGTTCGTCGCGATGGTGATCGAGCCCGCCTGTCCGGCCTGCGCGACGATCTCGGCCTCGCGCTCGTGGTACTTGGCGTTTAGCACCTCGTGCCGCAGCCCGCGCCGCTTGAGCATGCGCGACAGCGTCTCCGACACGTCCACGCTCACCGTCCCGACCAGCACGGGCAGCCCGCGCTTGTGCTGGCGGTCGATCTCGTCCATGATCGCGTTGTACTTCTCGCGCCGCGTCTTGTAGACCAGGTCGTGTTGGTCGACGCGCCGCACCGCCCGGTTCGTGGGGATGACGACGACGTCGAGCTTGTAGATGTCCCAGAACTCGGCCTCCTCGGTTTCCGCCGTCCCCGTCATGCCGGCGAGCTTCTCGTACATCCGGAAGTAGTTCTGGATGGTGATGGTGGCGAGGGTCTGCGTCTCCTCGCGCACGGTCACTCCCTCCTTCGCTTCCACAGCCTGGTGCAATCCGTCCGACCAGCGCCGCCCCGGCATCATCCGCCCGGTGAACTCGTCCACGATGAAGACCTGGGCGTCCTGGACGACGTAGTCCACGTCCTTTTCGTAGAGGGCGTGGGCCTGGAGCAGCTTGTGGATGATGTGGAGCGTCTCGCTCTTTTGGGCGTATTCCGACTCGACCGTCCGGCGACGCTCGATCTTCTCCTTGGGCGATAGCGTCTCGTCATGGTCGATTTCGTGCACCGCGTGCGAGATGTCCGGGACGACGAACAGCATCGGATCCTGCGGCGACAGCGTCTCGACGCCCTGCTCGGTGAGGTGGACGGAGTGGCCCCGCTCGTCGAGGACGAAGTAGAGGTCCTCTTCGAGGTTCCGCATCTTCTGGTCCCGCGCGGGGAGCTTGCGGTCGGCGAGGTGGTCGAGCTCGACGCGTTGCACCAGCTGTTTCACGCCGGGCTCCTGCAGCAACTTCATCAACTTCTTGTTCTTCGGCATGCCAAGCTGCGCCTTGTAGAGCAGCAGCGCGCCGTCGTAGGCAGTCTTCTCGTCGGCGATCTGGGGCTCCGCCCTGGCGATGAGGTCGTTCACGACCGCCGTCTGCTTTCGCACGATCTGGACGACCTGCGCGTTGTAGGCCGCGTACTTCTCGTCGGACTCCGTTCCGACCGGGCCCGAAATGATGAGCGGCGTACGCGCCTCGTCCACCAGGATCGAATCCACCTCGTCGATGATCGCGTAGAAGTGGCCCCGCTGGACCCGCTGGTCGAGCGAGAACACCATGTTGTCGCGCAGGTAGTCGAAGCCGAACTCGTTGTTGGTGCCGTACGTGATGTCGCACTGGTAGGCGGCGCGGCGCTCCGGGGACGAGGGCTCGGTATCGTCGATGCAGCCGACGGTCAGGCCGAGCCACTGGAACACGTGGCCCATCCACTGCGAGTCACGTCGCGCCAGGTAATTGTTGACGGTGACGAGGTGCACGCCCCGGCCCGCCAGCGCGTTGAGGTAGAGGGGCAGCGTGGCCACGAGGGTCTTCCCCTCGCCCGTCGCCATCTCGGCGATCTTTCCTTCGTGCAAGACGATCCCGCCGATGAGCTGCACGTCGTAGGGCACCATGTCCCAGGTCAGCTCGTGGCCGGTGACGACGACCTGCGTGCCCAGCAGCCGCCGGCACGCGTCGCGCACGGTGGCGAACGCCTCCGGGAGGACGTCATCGAGGGCGCGCTGCACCGCCTTCGCGTGCGCTCCCTCGGCCCTGGCGAGCTGATCGGTGAGTTTGAGCCGCTCCTCGGGGTCCGGGCAGTCGTGCTTGGCCCGCTTGAGGCTCTCTACCTCGGCCGCGAGCGTGCCCGTCCGCTCCCCGATGATGCGGCGGAACTTCTCGGTCTGGGCCCGCACCTCGGCGTCGGACGACGCCTTCAAGCGCTCCTCGTGCGCATGAATCGCATCCACGATCGGCCGGATGCGCTTCATCTCGCGCCGGAAGCGCGTACCCACCACCTTGGTGACCAGCGTCTTCAGCATCGGTCCTCTAACGATACAACCCGTTGGCCGCGATGTACTCGCGCACCGCCTCGGGCACGAGATACCGGATCGACCGGCCGCGCGCCACGCGCTCCCGGATCATGGTCGCCGAGACGTCGATCGCCGGCGCCTCGACCACCCGCGTGATCGCGGGGTGGCGCGGCACGGACGCTCCCGGCCGGGCGCACACGACGACGTCCGCAAGCGCCGGGAGCGCTTCGACCTCGAACCAACCCGCCAGGTCCCGGGCCGCGTCCGCCCCGAGCAGCAAGGCGAACCGGTTCCCCGGTTCCCGCTCCGCCAATGCCCGGAGGGTGCGGACCGTGTACGACGGGGCGGGCAGGTCCAGCTCGATACGCTCGACGCTGAACCGCGGGTTCCCCGCCACGGCCAGGCCGAGCATCCCGACGCGTTGCTCCGGCGCGGCGAGATGCACGGCCCGCTTGAAGGGCTGCTCGCGCGCCGGGAGGAACCGCACGGCCAGCTGCAAGGCCTCTCCGGCCGCTTCCGCGACGACCAGATGTCCGATGTGCACGGGATCGAAGGACCCGCCGAACAGGGCCTCCACGCGCGCGTCAGGACGGGCTCGCCGCGCTCGAGTCGGACGGCGTGCCCGCACAGCTCTGGTGGAGCCCGTCCGCCCGAGGAAAGAACCGCCGCAGGTGGGCACAGGTTTCCTTCAGCTCGTCCGCGTAGCCGATGGCGCGGTAGCTGTCGGCCAGCCGCAGCAGCGCGTCGGTCACCCTCGGAGTCCCCGCGTAGCCCGCGATCACGTCCTTGAAGTAGATGATCGCCGAATCGTAGGCGCGCCGCTTGAAATAGAACATCCCGGCCTTGTAGGATTTTTCGGCGAACCACTCCTTCAGCTGTCGCACGTGCAGCTGCGCCCGCGCCGCGGCCTCGCTGTCGGGATAGCGACCGGCGAGCTCCTGATAGATCGCGAGGGCCGTCTCGCCGTACGAGGGGTCGAGCTCCGGGCTCCGCCACAGCCGCAGGTTCGCGTCCCCGGCCCGCAGCAGGGCGAGCGGCGCGTACGCGCTGTTGGGGTACTGGTCGGCCACCTCGCGGAACTCGTGCGCCGCCTGCACGCGATCGCCGGTCTGGAAGTAGCACTCGGCGAGGTCGTAGCGCACCTCGGCCATCTCCGGCTGTGTCGGGCTGAGCTGGAAGGTGAGGCGCTTGAACCCCACGGTGGCGTGCGCGAAGTCCCCGTGGCGAAACTGCTGCCGAGCCCGCGCGATCTCCGCCTGCAGATCCGGCGCGCCCGCCCCGGGAGGCGCGTGGTGGCAGGACACGAGCGCGAGCACTCCGATGGGCCAGCAGCGCCGATGGAGTGTCATGGCCCGGCTTTCCCGAGCGCCTTGATCTTGTCCTGGGCCCGCTGCGCGATCGTGTCGCCGGGCACGCCGCCCACGATCGCCTGCTGGTAGCTCTCGACCGCGCCGGTCACGTCCCCCTGCGCCAGCTTCACGTCGCCCAGGCCGAGGAACGCGCCGCGCACGACGTCGGGGGGCGAGCCCGGGGCCGTCGCGCGCCGGAACCAGTCCTCGGCGTCGGCGGGCTTGCCACTGTCGAGCAGCCGCTGGCCCGCGATCAGCGCACATAAGCCCAGGCCTTCCCGCGCGCCATCCACGACAACGGGGGCACGCTGGCGCCGGATCACGGCTTCGAAGACCGGCACCGCCGTGCTGCACGCCCGCGCCCGGACCGCCGCCATTCCGTACAGAAACAGGAGTGAGTCGGCGCTGCGCCCGTCGCTCGCCGCCGCCACGGCGCTCGGCAGCAGCGCCAGGGCCTCGAGCGTGTCGCCGCGATCCGCGGCGTCGAGCGCCACCAGGCGGACATACTTCCCTAAGGGCCGTTTCGGCGCCACGGCGTGCAGGCCCGTGAGGGCCGCCGTGACCGCGGCGCGGTCATTCGCCGCGAGCGCGGCGCCCGCTACCCGCTCCAAGCCGTCGGCCGCCTCCCCGGCGCGCGAACCATCCGCAGCGGCCAGCGCGCCGTATTCAGTCGCGGCCAGCGCATAGTCTCCCGTATGGAAGGCGGCGCTCGCCAACTTGGCGTGCAAGTCGGCGCTCGGGTTCGCCCTGAGACCCAGCTGGTACTCGGCCAGCGCGTTGCGGTAGGCGCCGGCCGCGTACTCCCGGTCGCCCAGCACCTCGTGGTCGGCAGCGCTGCGCGTGCAAGCCAGCACCAGCGCGAGCCACAGCGTGCCCGATCGGCTCACGGCTTCTGCTCGTGACCTCTCCCACCGGCCGGCGGCGCAGGCGGGGGCTCGGCCCCGGACGGGGTGCCGGCCGGCGCGGCGGGAGTGGCGGGGGAAGCAGCGGTTGCGGGAGGAGTGGGGGCGGCGCTCACGTCGGTCCGATCCAGCAGGGCGAGATACGCCTCGATCCGCGGGTCTTCCGGCCGCCGCTCCCGGAGCTCCTCCCAGGTCGCGCGCGCGGCGAGCCCGTCGCCCGCCAGGTAGCAGGCGAGTCCGAACATGGCGGCCGCATCGAGGTAGCTCGGCCGCGCGCGCACGATGATCTCGAAGTGCTCACGCGCGTCGAGCGCGCGGCCGGCCTGCAGCAGAATCCGCCCCAGCTTGTACCGGAGATCGTGAAACGCCGGACCGAGGGCGAGGGCCGCCTGATATTGCTCGATCGCCTGCGCGAGGCCCCCCGCTTCGAAATAGGCATCGCCCAATGCCGCATGCTGGTTCGCGAGCTTCGCCGCGACGTGCGCGGGGAAGCCCAGGCGCGGCTCGCCGCCGATCTCGCTGGCGCGCCGGAACGCCGCGTCGGCCTCCTCGCCGCGACCGAGCTCGTTCAGGACGATCGCCCGATGAATCAGGGCCTCGACGTAGCGTGGGTTCAGCGCCACCGCACGGTCGAGCTGCGCGAGCGCCTGCTCGTGGCGCCCGACCAGCGAATACGACAGTCCCAGCAGATGGTGCGCGTCGGCGAACGCCCGCCCGCTCGCCCCTACCTCCTCCAGCAGGTGGATGGCGCCGTAATAGTCCTGCAGCTCAAATCGTTCCCGCGCCTGCTCCACCAGATGCTCAGGACTGACGTCCATAGGTGGCCTCATACCAGCGAACGAACTCTCCGATCCCCTCCTCGATCCCCACCTTTGGGCGATAGCCGAGCTCGCGCTCCGCGCGGTGCAGGTCGGCTGCCGTGAGCCGCACGTCGCCCGGCTGATCGGGGTGGCGCTCGATCCGAACCTCGCGCCCGAGCGTCCGGCCGATCAAGTGGATCAGGTGGTCGAGCCGCACCCGCGCCCCGCCCCCGATGTTGATGGCGATGGCGGCCCCGGCCTTCCGGGAGGCGGGCCCGGCGGTCCACTCCATCGCGGCCAGGACGCCGCTCACACAATCGGTAATATACGTATAGTCGCGCTCGCTCGATCCGTCGCCGTGCATCCGCACGGGCCTGTCCCGCGCGATCAGGTCGGTGAACCGATGAATCGCGAGATCCGGGCGCTGGCGCGGTCCGTAAACGGTGAAGAACCGGAGGCACACGATCGGCACCCCGTAGAGGTGGGCGAAGGCCTGCGCCATCAGCTCACCCGCGCGCTTGCTCGCGGCGTAGGGCGAGATCGGCGACACGGCGGGAGCGTCCTCGGCGAAAGGGGCGGGGGTCGAGTCGCCGTAGACCGAGGACGACGAGCCGAAAATCACCCGGCGAATGCCTGCGCGCCGCGCGGCCTCGAACACGCGCACGGTTCCGGTGATGTTGGCCTCCGAATAGGCCTCCGGGTTCTCGAGCGAAGGCCGCACACCCGGCTTCGCCGCGAGATGGAGCATCAGCTCCACGCCGTCGAGGGGGAGCGCGTCCCGCGCGACGTCCGCCTCGACGAACCGAAATCTCGGGCCCCGCCTCAGGGCCTCGAGGTTGCGCTCCTTCACGGCGCGCGCGTAGAAGGGGTCGAAGTTGTCGAGGCCCACGACCTCATCGCCCCGAGCGACCAGGGCCTCGCACACGTGGGACCCGATGAACCCCGCGGCCCCCGTGACCAGGACGCGGAGGCTCATGCGGCGGTCAGCCGGCGGAAGTAGTCGATCGTGCGCCGCAGTCCCTCTTCGAGCCCGACCTTCGGCTCCCACCCCAGGGTCTCGCGCACCCGGCCGATGTCGGGCTGGCGCACGCGGGGGTCGTCCACGGGGAGCGGCCGCTCGACGATCTCGCTCCGGCTCCCCGTGAGCTTCAGCACCAGCGCGGCGAGCTCGCGCACGGTGAACTCGTGGGGATTCCCGAGGTTGGTGGGATCGGCGTCGCCCCGCTCGAACAACAGGACGATCCCGGTGACCAGGTCGTCCACGTAGCAGAAGGACCGGGTCTGGGCGCCGTCGCCGTACACGGTGAGCGGCTGGCCGTGCAGGGCCTGCACGATGAAGTTCGACACCACCCGGCCGTCGTTCGGGCGCATGCGAGGGCCGTAGGTATTGAAGATCCGGACGATACGGGTGTCGAGGCCGTGATAGCGGTGATACGCCATCGTCATGGCCTCGGCGAATCGCTTGGCTTCGTCGTAGACGCCGCGCGGGCCGACCGGATTGACGTTGCCCCAATAGCTCTCGGGCTGGGGGTGCACGAGCGGGTCGCCGTACACCTCCGACGTCGAGGCGAGCAGGAAGCGCGCGCGTTTCGCCCTGGCGAGTCCCAGCGCCTTGTGGGTGCCGAGCGAGCCGACCTTCAGAGTGGGGATCGGGTGCTCGAGGTAGTCCACGGGGCTCGCCGGGCTCGCGAAATGCAGGACGGCGTCCAGGGGCCCCTCGAGCTCGATGAAGTTGGTGACGTCGTGGAGGACCAGCTGGAAGTCGGGGTGGCTCCGCAGGTGAGCGACATTGGCCGAGTTGCCCGTGAGGAAGTTGTCCATCCCGACCACCCTGTAGCCCTGGGCCAGGAGGCGGTCACACAGGTGCGAGCCCAGGAACCCCGCCGCGCCCGTTACGAGGACGCGCATGCCACGGGGCGGCCGATGCTGTCGTAGGTGAAGCCGAGGCGGGCGAGGCGAACCGGGTCGTAGAGGTTTCGCCCGTCGACGATCAAGGGTCGCACCAGCAGTCGTTTCATCCGGTCGAAGTCGGGGTTGCGGTACTCGAGCCACTCGGTGACGATGACCAGCGCGGCGGCGCCGTCGACCGCTTCGTAGGCATGGGCGGCGTAGGTGACCCGGTCGCCGAGGTGGCGCCGGGCGCTCTCCACGGCGGCCGGGTCGTGGACGCGCACGATGGCGCCGGCCGACAGCAGCGCTTCCACGAGGACCAGCGCCGGGCTCTCGCGCACGTCGTCCGTCTCCGCCTTGAAGGCGAGCCCCCACACGGCGATAGCGGTCCCGGCCAGCCTGCCGTCGAAGTGCCGCTCGATCTTCTCGAACAGCAGGCGCTTCTGACGCTCGTTCGCCGCCTCCACCGACTCGAGGATGTCGAGCCGCATCCCGTTCGCTTCCGCCGTGCGCAACAGGGCCTTGACGTCCTTCGGGAAGCACGAGCCGCCGTACCCCGGTCCGGGGAACAGGAACGCCTGCCCGATCCGGCGGTCGCTTCCGATGCCCTTGCGCACCAGGGTGACGTCGGCGCCCACCGCCTCGCACAGGCGCGCCATCTGATTCATGAACGAGATCCGGGTGGCGAGCATGGCATTGGCGGCGTATTTGGTCATCTCCGCCGAGGGGGTGTCCATGAAGATGATGGGGTTCCCCGTGCGCACGAATGGCGCGTACAGCTCGGCGAGCACGCGGCCGGCGTCCTCGGAGTCCACGCCCACGATCACCCGGTCAGGCTTCATGAAGTCGTCGACGGCGGCTCCTTCCTTGAGGAACTCGGGGTTGGAGCACACGTGGAACGGGACGCGCGTGTGCTTCTCGATCTCGGCCCGGATTCTCGCGGCGGTGCCCACCGGCACGGTGCTCTTCGTGATCACGATCTTGGGCTGATTCATGTGCTCGCCGATGGTTCGCGCCACGGCGAGGACGTGCTGGAGGTCCGCCGAGCCGTCCTCGTCCGGGGGCGTGCCGACGGCGATGACGATCACGTCGGAGCGCTCCACGGACCGGCCCACTTCGGTGGTGAATTGGAGCCGTCCCTCGCGCTGGTTCCGGACCACGAGCGGCTCGAGGCCGGGCTCGTAGATCGGCAGCCGGTTCTCCTTGAGCCCGGCGATCTTCGCGTCATCCACGTCGGCGCACAGGACGTCGTTGCCGGTCTCGGCGAGACAGGCGCCCACGACGAGCCCGACATAGCCCGTCCCGATGACGGCGACTTTCACCGCCGGCTATGCACCCGCGCCAGCGCGTTGCGGGTGTCCACGACGAGGCGGGCGTGCTGGGCGATGAGGTCGTAGGGAACGCCCGCGTGGTCGGTCACGATGATCACGCAGTCCGCCGCCCGCAGCGCCTCCGGCGTGAGCGGCACGGACACGAGGTCGATGTCGCCATCCTTCAGCGTGTGCACGTGCGGATCGTGGTACGCCACCAGCGACCCGCGTTGGTGGAGCAGGCGGATCACGTCGAGGGCCGGGCTCTCGCGGATGTCGTCGATGTCTTTCTTGTACGCCACACCCACGACGAGCACCCTGCTGCCGCGCGCCGCTTTCCCCTGCTCGTTGAGACGGTCCACGACGCGCACCACCCAATACTCCGGCATCGCCGCGTTGATCTCGCCCGCGAGCTCGATGAAGCGCGTGCGGTAGTTGAGCGTGCGCATCTTCCACGCGAGGTAGTGCGGGTCGAGCGGGATGCAGTGCCCGCCCACGCCGGGGCCGGGCATGAACTTCATGAAGCCGAAGGGCTTCGTGGCCGCGGCGTCGATCACCTCCCAGACGTCCACGCCCAGTTTATCGCACACAATCGCCATCTCGTTGACGAGCCCGATGTTCACGCTGCGGTAGGTGTTCTCGAGAATCTTCACGAGCTCCGCCGCTTCGGTCGAGGAGACCGGGACGAGGTTTTCGATCGCGCCCTGGTAGATCGCGACCGTCACCCGCAGGCAGGTCTCCGTGATCCCGCCCACCACCTTCGGCGTGTTGCGGGTGTTCCACTTCGGGTTCCCCGGGTCCACGCGCTCGGGCGAGAAGGCGAGGAAGTAATCCTTGCCCACTTTGAGGCCGGTGCTCTCGAGCGCCGGGAGCAACAGCTCGCGCGTCGTGCCGGGGTAGGTGGTCGATTCGAGCACGATCAGCTGCCCCCGGCGCAGCGTCTGCTTGACCGAGTTGGTGGCGGCGAGCACGTAGTTGACGTCAGGGTCCTTCGTCTTGGACAGCGGCGTCGGCACGCAGATCGATACCACGTCCGGCTCGCTCAGCCGCGCGAGGTCCGTGGTGGCGGCGAATGTCTCGGCCTTGACGAACCGGGTGACGTCCGCACTGGGAACGTCCTGAATGTGCGAGGTCCCGCCGCTGAGCCCCTGCACCACCTGCTTATTCACGTCGAAGCCGAGCACGCGGAAGCCGGCGCGGGCAAACTCCATCGACAGGGGCAATCCCACGTATCCCAGCCCGACCACCCCGATCAGGGCGGTGCGGTCCTGCGCCTTCCCGATCAGGACGTCTGCCGGCGCCGTGGCCGTCGCGGTCGTCATAGGTTCACCGGCACGCCGCCGGCCGCAAGGGACCGGGACGCGGCGTCCAGGACTCGCACGACGCGGACGCCGTCTTCCGCGCTGGCGCGCGGGGGCTCCGCACCGCGCGCCACGCGCACGAAGTGGCCCAGCTCCGCCGCCAGAGGCTCCACATTGGGGACCTTGGGAATGAAGATGTCTCCTTCCCGAACCGCAAGGCTCTCCCCGTACGACCTGTAGTCGGGCGGCCGGTCCACGCCCTTGTCGTAGATGCGCAGCTTCTCGCGCGCTTCCATATCGTCGAAGACCACCATCTTCCTCGCCCCCACCACCGTGAGTTTGCGCTCCTTATGCGGGTCGAGCCAGGAGAGCTGGACGTGAGCGAGCGTCCCGCTCCCGAACTCCATCGTGAGGAACACGACGTCCTCCACCTTGGGCTGGAGATAGCTTTTTCCCTGGGCGGCCACCCGAACCGGCGGCTCGTCGAGCAAGTAGAGGGCGACCGATACGTCGTGCGGTCCGAAGCTCCAGAGCGCGTTTTCGTCGGCGCGGACCTGCCCCAGGTTGACCCGCAACCCATACAAATAATAAATGCGGCCCAGCTCCCCGCCCTGCACCAGCGCCCGCAGCCGCTCGACCGCCGGGTGGAAGACCAGCAGGTGGCCGGCCAGGACGGGCACCTCGCGGGCAGCCGCCGCGCAGGCGACGGCCTCGGCATCCTCGATCCGCAGGGCGAACGGTTTCTCGACGAGACACGGCTTCCCCGCCTCGATGCACTCGAGCGCCAGGCGCGCGTGGGTAGCCGCCGGCGCCGCGATGACGGCGGCGTCCACCCGTCCCAACAGGTCGGCCGCCTCCGCCGTGAAGTAGACGGATGGATATTGCGGCGCCAGCCGATCGCGGGTCCTGGCGTCGGTGTCGCACACCGCGGCGAGCTCGGCCTCGGCGAGGCCCGCCGCGGCCCGTACATGGTTCCTCCCCCATGTCCCGGCGCCGATGACCCCGAGCTTGAGACGACTCACCCGTAGAACCCGCGGATCGCATCGACGACGTAATCGAGCTGGTCACGCGTGAGCTCGGGGTAGACCGGCAGCGAGATCACCTCGGCGGCAGCGCGCTCGGCCTCAGGGAACTGGCCACGCCGGTACCCCAGGTGGCTGAAGCATTGCTGGAGGTGCAGCGGCACGGGGTAGTATACGGCGTTGCCGATCCCCTTGCGCTTGAGGTGCGCCTGCAGCTCGTCGCGCCGCTCCACGCGGAGCGTGTACTGGTGGAAGATGTGCTCGTTGCACGCGTCCACGACCGGGGTCCGCACGGCCGGCACGTCCGCGAGCGCCTCCGTGTAATAGCCGGCGTGCCGGCGGCGCTGCTCCGACCAGGACGCCAGGTGCGGCAGCTTCGCCAGCAGCACCGCCGCCTGCAGGCTGTCGAGGCGGGAGTTGGTGCCGACTTCGTCGTGGTGGTACTGCTTGGCGCCGCCGTGGAGGCGCAGCTTGCGCAGGCGCTCGGCGACCGCGCCGTCCGACGTCACCATCATGCCGCCGTCGCCCCAGGCGCCGAGGTTCTTGCTCGGGAAGAACGAGAAGGCCGTGACCCAGCCCAGCTCGCCCGCCATGCGCCACACCCCGCCAATCCTGCGGCGCGCCCCGATGGCCTGGGCCGCGTCCTCGACGATCCTCAGGCCGTGACGGCCCGCCGTGGCCGCCAGCCGCTCCAGCTCGGCCATCTGTCCGTACAGGTGCACGGGGACGAGCGCCCGCGTCCGCGGCGTCACCACCGCTTCGACCGCGGCCGGTGCGACGTTGAACGTGTCGGCGTCGATGTCGGCGAACACGGGCACGCCGCCCGCATTGTGAATCGCTCCCGCCGTGGCGAAGAAGGTGAACGGGGAAGTGATCACCTCGTCGCCGGGCTCGAGCCCCAGCGCCCGGAGCGGCAGGAGCAACGCGTCGGTCCCGCTGGCGCACGCAATGCCGTGCGCGGCGTGCGACAGGCCGGCCACCGCCGCCTCGAGCTGTCCGACGGGGGGACCCATGACGAACTGCTGGGACTCGATGACCGCCTGGAGGGCGGGGAGGACCTCGTCCTTGATGGCGCGATACTGTGCCACGAGGTCCAGCAGGGGGACGTTCACGGTGCGCGTGTCCTCCACAGGTGGGCGCGAGTCACCCAGCACGCCGGGCCGCAGCCATGGGGCGCAGGACGCCGTTCGACTCTTCGTAGACGGCGCCGCACGCCGCACAGGCGGCCCGGCCGTCTGCAACGGCCAGCCGCTCCCCGCACTGGCACATCCAGCCGACACGCCGGGCCGGCACGCCCACCATCAGGGCGTAGGGCGGAACGTCGGCGGTGACGACGGCGCCGGCGCCGACGAACGAGTATTCGCCGAGCGTCACCCCGCAAACGATCGTGGCGTTTGCACCGATCGAGGTGCCCCGTTTCACGACCGTCTGGCGGTACTCGTGCTTGCGCGACACGTGACTGCGCGGGGTGAGCACGTTTGTGAACACGCAAGACGGTCCGCAGAATACGTCGTCCTCGAGGATCACGCCCTCGTAAATCGAGACGTTGTTCTGGATCTTGACGTTGTTCCCGATGCGGGTGCCGGGCATCACGACGACGTTCTGGCCGAGGTTACAGCGCTCCCCGATGACGGCGCCGGGCATGACGTGCGAAAAGTGCCAGATCTTGGTGCCCTTCCCGATCTGGGCTCCGTCATCGACGTAGCTCGACTCGTGAACGAAGTAATCCGGCATCTAGACTCCGATCACCCGCACCTCAAGCTCGAGTTGGACGCCCGTCTTCTTGGCCACGGTCTTGCGGACGTGGTCGATCACCCGCAGCACGTCACTCGCGGTCGCATTGCCCGTGTTGACGATGTAGTTGGCGTGCAGGGCGGACACCTGGGCGCCGCCGATGTTGAAGCCCTTGAGCGCGCACTCATCGATCAGGACGCCCGCCGTGCGCTGGCCGCCCGGGTTCTTGAACACGGAGCCGCAGCACGGCTGATCGAACGGTGTCCCCGCCTTGCGCCAGCGCAGCAGCTTGCCCTGCAGCTCCTTCAGCTTGGCGGGCGGCTCCTCGATCAGCGCGAGCTTCGCCTCGAGCACCACCAGGTTCTCGAGGTTCGAGCCGCGGTACTTGTAGGAGATCTGCTTGCGGGCGATGGGCCTCGCCTTCCCCTTGGGGTCCACGACCGTCACCTCCGTGACGATCTCCGCGAATTCGGCGCCGTGCGCGCCCGCGTTCATCACCACGCCGCCGCCCACGGTGCCCGGAATCCCGATGAACCGCTCGACTCCGGCGAATCCCGCTTCCGCCGTCCGCCGCGACAGGATGGGGATGGGTAGCCCCGCACCCACGATCGCGGTCGCGCCCTTCATCTCGAAGCGGTCCAGCCCCTTCCCCATGCGTATCACGAGGCCCGGGAAGCCGCCGTCTTTCACCAGGACGTTCGAACCGAGCCCCAGCGCGAGCCACGGGAGTCCCCGCTCATCGGCCAGGTCGAACGCTTTCGTCACGTCGTCCGCGTCGGCCGGGAGCAACAGGTACCTCGCCGGGCCACCGATCCGGTACGTGGTGTAGCGCGCCAGCGGCTCGTTCTCAAGCAGACGTCCGCGGAACTTGAGCTTCGGGGTGGACGGGGCGGCGGCGGGTTGGGATGCCGGGGCCCGCTTCGCTCCCGCCTTGAGCGCCGGCTTCACCGTCCTCTTGGCGACCTCCCCCCCCTTCGCCGCGCCTTTCGCTACGTTCGCACGACCGGCACGTGCTTTGGCGCCGGCGCCCTTGCGGTTGCCGCTGCCGGCCTTTCCACGGTCGCTTTTTCGTGCCATTCCTGGAGACTCCTCACGCTACCCGTACGGCTCCGCAGGGCGATGACCGCGTCGCCGGCGGCGCTCGCCGCGGACATCGTGGTCGTGTAGGGTACCCCGTGCATCAGCGCAGCCCGCCGAATGGCGTAGTCGTCCGCCTGCGTGAACTTGCCGAGGGGGGTGTTAATGAGCAACTGCACCTCCCCCGAGACGATCAGGTCGATTGCGTTCGGCCGTCCCTCGTGCACCTTCGCCACGCGTTCCGCCGGGATGCCGCGTGCCCGCAGATACTGGACGGTGCCCTCGGTGGCGAGTATCCGGAACCCCATCTCGTGAAAGCGCCGCACGATCGGCACGACGGTCGGCTTGTCCGAGTCGTTCACCGTGACGAACACCGCCCCCTCGAGCGGCAGGCTGCCGTCGGCGGCGATCTGCGCCTTGGCGAACGCCATCCCGAAGCTGTCGGCGAACCCCATCACCTCCCCGGTGGAGCGCATTTCCGGGCCCAGGATGGTATCCACGCCGGGCAGTTTGGTGAAGGGGAAGACCGCCTCCTTCACCGCCACCCCGGGGACCGGAAGCTCATCGGGAACGCCCAATTCGTCCAGGGTCCGGCCGACCATCACGCCGGCCGCGAGCCTGGCCAGCGACGTCCCGGTCGCCTTGCTCACGAACGGAACCGTGCGCGACGCCCGCGGATTGACTTCGAGCACGTGCACGACGCCGTCCTTGATGGCGTACTGGACGTTGATGAGCCCGACAACGCCCAGGGCGGCGGCGAAGGCCTGAGTGTAGCGGCGCATTTCCTCGACCTGACGATCCCCGATGAGGTACGGGGGCAGGACGCAGGCAGAGTCGCCGGAATGGACGCCCGCATCTTCGATGTGCTGCATGACGCCCCCGATCACGCAGCGCCGGCCGTCGGCGATGGCGTCCACATCCCCCTCGAAGGCGTCCTCCAGGAAGCGGTCGATGAGCACGGGATGCTCGGGCGCCACACGGGCCGCCTTGGCAAAGTACTCGCGCAGGGAGCCTTCGTCGTACACGATCTCCATGGCCCGGCCGCCCAGCACGTAAGAGGGACGCACCAGCACGGGATAGCCGATGCCGGGCGCCACGGCCACCGCTTCCTCCACCGATCGCGCGATACCGTTGGCGGGCTGCGTGACGCCGAGCCGACGGGCGAGCGCCTGGAAGCGCTCCCGGTCTTCGGCGACATCGATCGAGTCGGGCGGCGTGCCGAGGATGGGCACGCCCGCCGCCTCCAGCGCCTTCGTGAGCCCGAGCGGCGTCTGGCCGCCGAGCTGCACCACGACGCCCCTGGGGCGCTCCCAGCGCACGATCTCGATCACATCCTCGAACGTGAGCGGCTCGAAGTACAGTTTGTCCGAGATGTCGAAGTCGGTGGAGACGGTCTCCGGGTTGGAGTTGATCATGATCGTCTTGTAACCCAGCTCGCGAAACGCGAGCCCGGCGCGGACGCAGCAGTAGTCGAACTCCACTCCCTGGCCGATGCGGTTCGGACCGCTGCCGAGAATCACGATTCCCTGCTCGCCCAACGGCACGGACTCGTTCTCGTCGTCGTACGAGCTGTACAGGTAGGGCGTCGCCGACGGGAACTCGCCGGCGCAGGTGTCCACCGTCTTGTACGCCGGGCGCACGCCGACCTCCCAGCGGCGCGCCCGGATCGCGTCCTCCGTCGTGGCGCGGAGCTGGGCGAGCTGCCGGTCGCTGAACCCCATCCGCTTCATCCGCCGCAGCTCGACCGCGCCCACCTCTCCAAGCCCCGCCCACCAGCGCTCGGCGGCGAGGAGCTCCTCCAGCTGATAGAGGAACCAGGGGTCGATTCGGGACGCCGCGGCGATCTCGTCCACGGGCAGCCCGGCGGCCAGCGCCCGCTTGATCTGGAACACGCGCTCCGGCGTGGGCGTCCGCAGGGCCACGCGGAGGTCATCCGGCGAGTCGCTCGTGAGCCGATCGTCGGCGAGGGACGCCCCCTCCGCCCAGCCGGCCCGGCCGGCCTCGAGCGCACGCAGGCCTTTCTGGAACGCTTCCTTGAACGTCCGGCCGATCGCCATGGCTTCTCCCACCGACTTCATCTGCGTCGTGAGGCGGTAGTCGGCGGTAGGGAACTTTTCGAAGGCGAAGCGCGGCACCTTCACCACGACGTAGTCCAGCACGGGCTCGAACGACGCCGGCGTCGTCCGGGTGATGTCGTTCGGCAGCTCGTCGAGGGTGTAGCCCACGGCGAGCTTCGTCCCGATGCGCGCGATCGGGAACCCCGTCGCCTTGGAGGCGAGCGCCGAGCTGCGCGAGACGCGGGGGTTCATCTCGATCACCAGCATCTCGCCGTCGGCCGGGTTCACGGCGAACTGGATGTTGCACCCCCCCGCCTCGACACCGATCTCGCGGATGATCGCGATGGCGGCGTCGCGCATCCGCTGGTACTCGCGGTCGGTGAGGGTCATCGCCGGCGCGACCGTGATCGAGTCCCCGGTATGCACTCCCATCGGGTCGACGTTCTCGATCGAGCACACGATGACGACATTGTCCCGCCGGTCGCGCATCACCTCGAGCTCGAATTCCTTCCAGCCGAGGACGCTGCGCTCGATCAGCGTGGTGTGCACGGGCGAGAGCTCGAGCGCGCGCCCCACGAGCTCCTCGAGCTCCGCGCGGTTGTAGGCGACGCCGCCGCCCGTCCCGCCGAGCGTGAACGACGGGCGGATCACCGCGGGATAGCCGACCTCCGCCGCGGCGCCCAGCCCGGCGGCGACCGAAGCGACCGTCCGCCCGTCGGGGATAGCGAGGCCGATGCGCCGCATCGCGGCCGCGAACTCGGAGCGGTCCTCGGCCATCTGAATCGCGCGGGCGTTCGCGCCGATCAGCTCCACCCCGAAGCGTTCCAGCGTCCCGTCGCGCGCCAGCGCCATCGCCACGTTGAGCGCCGTCTGACCGCCCATCGTCGGCAGCAGCGCGTCGGGCCGCTCGCGCTCGATTACCCGGCGCACCCACTCGGGGGTCACCGGCTCGATGTAGGTCCGGTCGGCAAGCTCTGGGTCGGTCATGATCGTCGCCGGGTTCGAGTTCACCAGCACGACCGTGTAGCCCTCTTCCTTGAGGGCCTTCACGGCCTGGGTGCCGGAATAATCGAACTCGGCCGCCTGCCCGATCACGATCGGGCCCGAGCCGAGCAGCAGCACGCGGTGGAGGTCAGTCCGTCTGGGCATCGACCACGTCCTGCAGAATGTCCTCGAGCGAGCGGCGCGGCGCCCAGCCCGTGGCCGCCTGGAGCTTGGAGGCGTCCCCGATGAGATGGGGGATGTCCCCGCCGCGCACCAGGTCGGGGTCGGCCTCCGGGATCAGCCGGACGCCGACGAGGCTGGTGAGCCGATAGAACAGCTCCTCCAGCGACAGCCCCTGGCCGGACGCGACATTGTAGATCTCGCCCGGCTGCCCGCGAACCAGCAGCCGCACGTACGCGTCCACCACGTCCTGGACGTGGAGAAACTCGCGCACCGGCTCGAGGTTCCCGACATTGACGGCGGGGGCGCCGGCACGCTTGGCGAACTTGAGGCGCTGGGCGAAAGCGGGCACGACAAAGCGCGCATCCTGGCCCGGCCCGGTGTGGGCGAACGCCCGTGCCACCACGACGCGCACGCCGGCGCGCCGCCACGCCTCGAGCGCGGCCAGCTCGGCCCCCGCCTTGCTCGCCGCATAGGGAGAGCAGGGCGCGACCGGATCGGTTTCGCGCCGCGGCCGCGGGTCGCCCCGCCCGTACACCTCCCTGGTAGATGCCACCAGGAGGAGAGGGTCAGCGGCTTCGGTCCGCTTCGCCTCCACGAGCACGTGCACGATGCGCGCCGTCCCCCCCGCGTTCACCTCCCACGCGTACCCGGGGTCCCGCATGGCGTCCGACCCCGACGATACGGCGGCCAGATGCACGATGGCATCGTAGCGGACGTCCACGCAGGCGCGCACCGACTCCTGGTCGGTGAGCTCGAGCGGCACCCAGTGCACCGCGTTCCGCTCCTCGACGGAGAGGTCGCCGCGCCCCGAGCCCGGGTGCGCGCCCTGGGACGGCCGGGTCGCACCGTACACCTCACGCCCATCGTCGAGCAGGCGGCGCACCAGCCAGCGACCCACGAACCCGTCGGCTCCCGTGACGAGGACCTTCATTGCACGCGCTCCAGGTCCGCGTCCACCATCATGCGGACCAGCTCCGCGAAGGTCACGCGCGGCGCCCACTCCAGCTCCAGCCGGGCCTTGGATGCGTCCGCCTGCAGCCGCTCCACGTCCGCCGGCCGCACGAACCGCGGATCTACCTTGACATACGTTCTCCAATCGAGCCTGGCGTGGGAGAAGGCGACCTCGCACAACTCCCGCACCGTGTGCATCTCTCCCGTACCGATCACGTAGTCCGTGGGCCTGGGACGCTGCAGCATCCGCCACATGGCGTCGACGTAGTCGCCGGCGAAGCCCCAATCCCGCCGCGCGTCGAGGTTGCCGAGCAGCAGCTCCCGGTCTTTCCCTCTCACGATCCGCGCCACCCCGTGGGTCACCTTGCGGGTGACGAACTCGAGCCCGCGGCGGGGCGACTCGTGGTTGAAGAGGATGCCGCTCACCGCGAATAGCCCGTACGACTCGCGGTAGTTCACCGTGATCCAGTGGCCGTACACCTTGGCCACGCCGTACGGGGAGCGCGGGTAGAACGGCGTGGTCTCGCGTTGCGGCGTCTCCTGCACGTTGCCGAACATCTCGGAGGAGCTGGCCTGGTAGAAGCGGGCCTCGGGGTGCGCCAGCCGTACGGCCTCGAGCAGCCGCGTCACGCCCAGAGCCGTGAACTCACCCGTGAGCACGGGCTGGCTCCAGGAGGTGGGGACGAAGCTCTGCGCCGCGAGGTTGTAGACCTCATCCGGCTTCGCGTCGCGCACGACCGATGTCAGGGAGTGCTGATCGAGCAAGTCCGCGGGCACGATGTGCACGCGGTCCAACAGGTGGCCGATCCGCTCGTAGGAGTCGTGGGAGGTGCGGCGCACCACGCCCACCACCTCGTACCCCTTTTCGAGCAGCAGCTCGGCGAGATAGGACCCATCCTGGCCGGTGATACCGGTGATGATCGCCGTGCGGCGGCGGGGTTGTCCCTGCTGCTTCACGGGCTTAGCTTTGGGCGGCGTTGCCCCGCGCTTGCGCGCGGGGTCAGGCTTAGCGGCGTTCATCCTGCAGTCGGACGGCCCCATGGCGCGAGTGTGTGAGATTTGTGGCAAGGGCCCCACGGTGGGGCACCGTGTCAGCCACGCAAACAATAAGACGAACCGGCGCTGGTACCCTAACCTTCAGCGGGTCCGGGCGCTGGTGGACGGCAAGGTCCGGCGCCTGCGCGTCTGCACCAGCTGTCTCAAGTCCAACCGCGTCACCAAGGCGGCGTAACGAAAAGGGGGACTTCGCCAGTCCCCCTTTCGTCGCGCCGCCTCGTCTTATCAGTCCGCCGCCCCCCGAGCGGCCCGAGCCCGACGCGGCGCCTTCACTCACTCAGGAGCTCGATGCGGGCCACGTCGGCGCCGTCGCCCGCGCGATGGCCCAGCTTCACGATCCGCGTGTAGCCACCGGGCCGCGACGCGAACCTCGGGCCCAGGTCCTTGAACAGTTTGTGGGTGACCGCGCGGTCCTTGAGGCGGCGCTCCACGAGCCGCCGGGCGTGCAGGTCTCCCCGGCGCGCCAGCGTGATCAGACGCTCCGCGAACGGACGCAGCTCCTTCGCTTTCGCCTCCGTCGTCACCACCCGGTCGTGCTGGAACAGGCTGGTCGCCAGATTGCGGAGCAGGGCGCGCTTGTGGCTCGAGGTGCGCGAGAGCTGCCGGCCCTTGGCGCGATGCCGCATTACTCCTCCGCCGCCCCTTCCCCCTCGGCCTCGGCGAGCTGGGCTTGCGGCGGCATACCCTCGTCCGTGATCCGCAGCTCCCCCTCGGTCTCCTCGAATTTCATCCCGAAGTTGAGCCCCTCGCGGCGCAGCAGCTCGGCGATCTCGCCCAGCGCCTTCTCCCCCACGTTTTTCACCTTGAGCAAGTCGTCCTCGCGATACTGCACGAGGTCGCCCAGGGTGCGGATGTTCGAGTTCTTGAGCGAGTTGACGGAGCGGACCGAGAGGCCCACGTCGTCGATGCTGCGGCTCAAGACCTCCCGCAGCCGGCTCGTGGCGCCGCCGTTCCCCGCGGGCTGGGCGGCGACCATCGGCACCTTCCCGAAATCCACGAAGTAGCGGAAGTGCTCCTGCGCGAGCGCCGCCGCGTAGGCCACGGCGTCCTCGGGCGAGAGCGTGCCGTTGGTCTCGACGGTCAGCGTGAGCCGGTCATAGTCGGTGCGCTGCCCGACGCGCGTCTCGGCCACCGTGAAGTTGGCGCGCCGCACCGGATTGTAGATCGAGTCGACGCGCACGATGTCCACCGGCATCGTCCGGTCGAGCGGGTGCTGCTCGGCCTCCACGTAGCCGCGGCCTTTGTTCACGTATAGCTCGCCGCTGATCTCGCGATCGTCCTGGAGCGTGAACAGCAGCTGGTCCTGGTTCACGATCGTCGCGGCGCTGTGCGCCTCGATGTCGCGGGCGTAGACGGGGCCCGCGCGGTCGCGCTTGATGCGGAGCACGGCCTCGTCCACCTCGGGTACGAGCACCAGCGTGAGCTGCTTCAGCCGCTGGATGATCTGGTGCACGTCCTCGACGACGCCGGAGACCGTCTGGTGCTCGTGGACCACGCCGTCCAGGCGGAATGCCCAAACCGCCGCGCCGCGCAACGAGCTGAGCAACATGCGGCGCAGGGCGTTGCCGAGCGTGTAGCCGTAGCCCCGCTCCAGCGGCTGGAGCCGGAACTCGGCGGCGTTCGCGTTGTCCTCCCGCTTGGTCATCTCGACCAGGTGGGGGCGGACGAGCCCGGTCAAATCGAGAGTCGTGATCACTTGGAATAGAGCTCGACGATGAGTTGTTCTTGCGCGGCGATCGGGATGGCGTCGCGGGTCGGCCGCTCGGTCATCTTCCCGACCGCCTTGTCGGTATCGACCTGAATCCACGACACGGGTTGCCCTCGGCCGAACTGCTCCAGCGCGTGCCTCACCTGCACCAGCTCGCGGCTCCCTTCGGCGACGCGGACCTCATCGCCCGGGCGCACGTGGTAGGACGAGACGTCCACCGTGCGGCCGTTCACCTGGACATGGCGGTGACTGACCAGCTGGCGGGCCTGCCGGCGCGAGGTCGCGAAGCCCATCCGATACACGAGGTTGTCCAGCCGGCTCTCGAGCGCGACCAACAGCGCCTCGCCCGTCACGCCGGGTTCCTTGAGCACGCGGTCGAAGATGTTCCGGAACTGACGCTCCGACACGCCATAGATCCGCTTCACCTTTTGCTTCTCGCGCAGCTGGCGCGCGTAGTCCGACGCCTTGCGCCGCCGGCCCGACGATTGGCCGTGCTGGCCGGGCGCATAGGCGCGCCGCTCCACGGCGCACTTCTCGGTGAGGCAACGAGTCCCCTTGAGGAAAAGCTTCGTCCCCTCGCGGCGGCAGAGCTTGCAGACGGGTCCGGTGTAACGGGCCATCGCTCAGACCCGTCGCTTCTTGGGCGGCCGGCACCCGTTGTGAGGAATCGGCGTGACGTCCCGGATCGAGCGGATCTGAAGCCCCGCGGTGGCGAGAGCCTGGATCGCCGACTCGCGCCCCGAGCCCGGCCCCTGCACGCGGACGTGCACGCGCCGCATGCCGAGGTTCAGCGCCTCGCGCGCCGCCTGCTCCGCGGCGACCGTCGCCGCGAACGGCGTGGACTTCTTCGAGCCCGAGAAGCCGGCCTTCCCCGAGGAACCCCACGCGATCGTATTCCCCTGCATGTCCGTGATCGTGATGAGGGTGTTGTTGAACGTCGCCGTGATGTGAGCGATCCCCTCCGCCTCCACCACTTTCTTGGCGCGCTTGGCGCCCGTGGGTTTCGCCTGTGCCATTTACTTTTTGAGCAAGGGCTTCTTCTTGCCCGCGATGGCGCGCCGCGGCCCCTTCTTGGTGCGCGCATTCGTGTGAGTGCGCTGGCCCCGCACCGGCAGCCCCTTGCGGTGTCGCTGGCCGCGATAGGTCCCGATGTCCATCAGCCGCTTGATGTTCATCGCCACGTCGGTCCGCAACGCGCCTTCCACCTTGTAGTCCCGCTCGATCACCTGCCGCAGCCGAGCCACCTCTGCGTCCCGGAGGTCGCGCACACGCGTATCCGGGCTGACCCCGGTTTCGGCGAGCAGCTTTCTCGCGTTGTTGGGGCCGATGCCGAAGATGTACGGGAGGGCGTACTGAATTTTCTTGTCGCGCGGCAGATCAACGCCCGCAATACGCGCCATCCGCTAGCCCTGCCGCTGCTTGTGCTTGGGCGTGCGCTTGCAGATGACCCGGATTACACCCCTCCGCCGGATCACCCTGCAATGCTCGCAAATTGGTTTGACGCTGGTGCGAACCTTCAACGCGTGGGCTCCAGAAAAAAATTCCGATCGAGTCGAGAACTATAGACACGGGCGTAACTTCCCGCAAGGGGCGGGATTACGATGTACCCTCACAGGGATGCCGTCACGGTACCAGCGCCTCCGCCAGCCGTTGATACGCCGCCGCCGGGTCCCTGGCGAGGGTGATCGATCGACCCACCACCAAGTGGGTCGCGCCGTGGCGGACCGCTTCCGCCGGCGTGACTGTGCGAGCCTGATCGCCTGCGGCGTCCCCGGGCGCACGGATTCCAGGGACGACGATCCACGGTTCCGGGCCCAGTGCCTGACGCAGCAGGGCGAGCTCCAGGCCGGAGGCGACGACGCCACGCAACCCCGCCTGGACGCCCGCGCGAGCGAGGCGCTCCACCTCGAATCCGAGATCCGGCACGCCCCGGCCCACGACCGCTGCGAAGTCCCCGGGGCCGTGAGAGGTGAGGACCGTGACGCCGACGAGCGCGAGGTCGGCCGCGGCCCGGGCAGAGGCGGCGAGCATCGCCCGGCCCCCCAAGCAGTGCACCGAGGCCATCGCGACACCGAGGTCGCGCGCCGCCGCGACGGCGCCGGCGACGACGCTGGGGATGTCGTGCCACTTGAGATCGAGAAATACGTTCACGCCCCGTGCGACGAACTCCCGCACCAGCGCGGGCCCCTCCCGCACGTATAGCATCGAGCCGATTTTCGCCCATTTGATCGCGGGGAGACGAGCAGCGAGGGCGAGGGCCTCGCGGCCACTCGGCAAGTCGAAGGCGACGACGAGCTCAGCCACGGAGCCTGCAGAGCTCCCGCGCTATGCGCTCGGGCGCCCGCGGGTCCGCCAACGCCGCGGTGCCCACGGCGACGAGCGACGCGCCCGCCGCCAGGTATTCGTAGGCGTCGCGGCCGGTGCGGATGCCACCCACGCCGATCACCGGAATGTCGACCTCCGCCCGCACCTGCCGCGTGGCGAGCACGCCGATCGGCAGGAGCGCCGGCCCGCTCACGCCACCGGCGCCCGCACCCAGCCGGCCGTCGAGAATCCCCGGGATGGTGTTCACGAGAGTCACGCCGTCGGCCCCTTCGTCCTGTGCCACACGAGCGAGCGCCGCCAGGTCGGGTGCAACCGGGGACAGCTTCACCACGATGGGCCGGGTGGTCGCCCGGCGACAGCGGCGCACGAGTCCCGAGAGACCGTCGGGCGTGGCGCCGAACTCCAGGCCGCCGGCGTCCGTGTTTGGGCAGGAGGCATTGATCTCGAACGCGCTGATCACGGCCAGATCCGTGAGGCCCTCGATCACGCTGACGTAGTCGTCGACGCTCCCACCGGCGACGTTCACCAGCACCCGGGCCCGCCGCAGGTTCGCCGCCAGCCAGGGCAACTCGCGGGTCCTGGCGGCCGCCAATCCCGGGTTAGCGAGCCCAACGGAGTTGAGCATGCCGCCCGCGAACTCGGCCACGCGCGGCGGAGGATTCCCCCGGCGGGGCTCAGGGGTCACCGCCTTGGTGACGATGCCGCCAAGGGCGTCGAGGTCGATCACTCCACGCACTTCGCGCCCGAAGGCGGCGGTGCCGGAAGCTAGCAGGACGGAGTTCTGGAAGCTCGTGCCGAAGAGCGAGACCGCCGTCACGGCGAGCCCGCGGGGGGGGCGGGGGCGGGGTCGAGAAGAGGCCCGCGCGGCCCGGGGACGGGCGGAGCGACGC
>DATDFP010000063.1:0-6420 GCA_036522535.1 Gemmatimonadales bacterium | reverse complement strand
CCACGATTCCCAAACCTTTGGGCTTCATCAGAACAGTCCCTCGATGGTCCCGTCGGGATGGACGCGGATCTTCTCGGCCGCCGGCGTCTTCGAGAGCCCCGGCATGGTCATGATGTCGCCCGCGAGCGCCACGACGAACCCTGCGCCCGCCGAGGGCAGGATGTCCCGCACCTGCAGCGTCCAGCCCGTGGGCGCGCCGAGCTTCGTGGGATCGTCGGTGAAGGAGTACTGCGTTTTGGCCATGCAGACGGGCGTCTCGCCGAGTCCCATCGCCGACAGCTGCTCCATGGCGCGCTCGGCCGCCGGCGCGAACGCGACCGCCCCCGCGCCGTAGATCGCCGTCGCGATCGTCTCGATCTTCTCGCGGATCGGCCGCTTCTCGTCGTACAGCGGCTTGAACCGGGCGCTCTTGCCGTCGAGGAGCTTCAACGCCGCCTCCGCGACGCCGATGCCGCCCTCCCCGCCCTTCTCCCACACCTCGCACAACGCGGCATCGACGCCCTCGGCCGCGCACTCCTCCCGGACCGCCTCGAGCTCCGCCTCCGTGTCGGTCACGAATCGATTGAGGGCCACCACCGCCGGTACGCCGAATCGCTTGACGTTCCGGATGTGGCGCCGCAGGTTCGCGGCGCCCCGCCGCACCGCGTCCACATCGGGCTTGGCCAGGCCGTCCTTCTTCACGCCGCCGTGCATCTTGAGCGCCCGCACCGTCGCCACCACGATCGCGGCCTCGGGGACGAGCCCCGCCATGCGGCACTTGATGTCGAAGAACTTCTCGGCGCCCAGATCGGCGCCGAACCCGGCCTCGGTGAGGACCACGTCGCACAGCGTCAGCGCCAGCCTGGTCGCCACGACGGAGTTGCAGCCGTGGGCGATGTTGCCGAACGGTCCGCAGTGGATGAACGCCGGCCCCCCCTCGAGCGTCTGGACGAGGTTGGGGTTGATCGCGTCCTTCAGGAGCAGGGTCAGGGCGCCGTGGGCCCTCAGGTCCCTCGCCCGCACGGGCCGCTTGTCGGCCGTGAGCCCGACCACGATGCGCGCGAGGCGCTGCTCCAGATCCGCGAGCGAGGTGGCGAGCGCCATGATCGCCATGATCTCCGAACCCGGGATGATGACGAACCGCTCCTCGCGCGTGGGACCGGCGTTCAAACCCCCGAGCCCGACGACGACGTTGCGCAGGGCCCGGTCGTTCATGTCGATGGTGCGGGGCCACGTGATGCGGCGCGTGTCGAGGCCGAGGCCGTTGCCGTGGTGGAGGTGGGCGTCGAGCATCGCGGAGAGGAGGTTGTGCGCGCTCGCGATGGCATGGAAGTCGCCCGTGAAGTGCAGATTGATGTCTTCCATCGGGACCACCTGCGCGTAGCCGCCGCCGCACGCGCCCCCCTTGACGCCGAACACCGGCCCGAGCGACGGCTCGCGCATGCAGAGGACCGCATTCTTCCCGAGCTTCCGGAGCGCCTGGGTCACGCCCACCGTCACGGTGGACTTCCCCTCGCCCGCGGGCGTGGGGTTGATGCCCGTGACCAGGACCAGGCGTCCCTTCGGCTCGCGGCGCGCCAGCGCCTTCAGGAGCACCTTCGCCTTGTACTTCCCGTACAGCTCGACCTCGTCCTCCTCGAGGCCGAGCTCGGCGGCGATGTCGGCCACCGGGCGCAGCCGCGCGGCCTGGGCGATCGCGATGTCGGTCGGCACCTGCACGGCGGTCACGAGCGACTCTCGACGGTTGGCGCAGCCGGCGTTGTCACAGCGCCGGCAGCCACGACCGCGCCGAAGACCCGCCGGGCGTTCGCCGCGGTCTGTCGCAGCACGGCGTCGTACGGCTCGCCGCGCGTGCCGGCCAGCGCCTGCGCGACCTCGCGCACGAACGCCGGCTCGTTGCGCTTACCGCGGTGCGGCACGGGCGCGAGATAGGGAGCATCCGTCTCGACCAGGAGGCGGTCGGCCGGACACGCGGACACGCAGCCGGTCCGCTTCCAGTTCCTGAAGGTCACCATGCCGCTGAACGAGAAGTACGCGCCCACCTCGAGCCCCGCGTCGAACACGCCCGCGCCTGCACTGAACGAATGCAATACGAGAGCCGGCACGCGCCCCCCCCACTCGCGGACCAGCGCGGCCAGGTCGTCGTCCGCCTCGCGGGCATGCACCACGACCGGCTTCGCCAGCTCGGCCGCGAGGGCGAGCTGCGCCTCGAACGCGCGTCGCTGCGCGTCACGCGGCGAGTGGTCGTAATGGTAATCGAGGCCCGTCTCCCCCACAGCCACTACTTCGGGTAGGGCGAGCAATGCTTTGAGGCGGGTCGCCGCCGCCGCCGACCACGTCTTCGCCTCGTGGGGATGAACCCCGGCCGTCGCCGACAGCCCGGGCCGCGACCGGGCGAGGGAGAGGGCCCGCTCGCTGTCCTCGACCGTCGTGCCGACGACGACGACGTGGCCGACGCCGGCCCCGCGCGAGCGCTCCAACACGGCGTCGCGGTCGGGGTCGAACGCCGGGTCGGTGAGATGGCAGTGGGTGTCGATGAGCAAAGGTACTGGGTGCAAGGTGTTAGGGGTGCCCTGTCCCGGCCGCGGTCCACCGTCGGCACCGGACACCCCTAGCACCTAGCACCCAGCACCTAGACAGTCGCCTTCGACCGGGGCCCAGCCGTCGCTGCGGGCGCCGCTTGCGGCTCCGCGGCGGGCTTGAACGCCCGGGCGCCGCGCGCGTCCTCGCCGGGCCAGCGCTTCTCGATGTACATAAGAAGGGGGGCCGCGATATAGATGGACGAGAACGTGCCCGTGAAGATCGCGAAGGTCATCACCAGCGCGAACGGCCGGAGCACCTCGCCGGCCAGGAGCACCAGGGCGAGGGTGGTCGCCATCGTGGTCCCGTGGGTCAGCACCGAGCGCGGCAGTGTCTCGTTGATCGACAGATTCAGGATCTCGTACAGGTTCTGGCGCCGGTATTTGTGCAGGTTCTCGCGCACCCGGTCGAAGATGATGATCGTGTCGTTGAGCGAGTACCCCACCATCGTCAGCACCGCGCCCACCACGACGAGGCTGACCTCCAGGTTCAAGTAGCGGATGAACGCGATGGTCGTGAGGATATCGTGGAACGTGGCGAGCACCGCCGCCAGGCCGAAGCGCCACTCGAAGCGGAGCGCGAGGTAGATCAGGGTGACGATGAACGAGAAGAAGATCGCCAGGAACGCCTTTCCCTGGAGCTCCCGGCCTACCTTCGGGCCGACGGCCTCGGTGCGCACGATCTTGTACTGCCCCGCGCCGAGCCCCACGGCGAGCGCCGAATCCACGGCCTGCGCGGTGGCCTCGGTCGTGGGCTCCGCCGCGCGCTCGGCCGACCGGCCCACCCGGGCGCGAACCACGTAGTCGGTGGGGTCCCCGAACTGCTGAATCTCGGCGTCGCGGATCCCCGCCGCGTCGAGCGCGCTCCGGATCTTGCCGGTCCCGACCGGCTGGGTCGTCTCGACCTGGATCAGCGTGCCGCCGGTGAACTCGATGCTGTAGTTCAGGCCGTGCACGAGGAAGAGCGCGAACCCCGGGATGATGATGGCCGCCGTGAGCCCGTAGGCCCAGCGGCGCCATTTGATGAAGTCGTAGCTGGCGTTGGCGAAGAGGCGGATCATCTCAGACGCTCAGGGTGGCCATGTCCGGCCGGCGCTGGAGCCAGATCATGTAGAAGGTCCGAACCACGAAGATGGCGGTGATCATCGAGGCCGCGATGCCGATGATCAGCGTGATGGCGAAGCCCTGCACCGGCCCCGTCCCCACCAGGTAGAGGATGAACGCGGTGAGGGCGGTGCTGACGTTGGAGTCGATGATGGCGCTCATCGCGTGCTTGAAGCCTTCGTCCACGGCGGTGCGCACCAGCTTCCCGTGCTGCAGCTCCTCGCGGATGCGCTCGAAGATCAGCACGTTCGCGTCCACGGCGATGCCCACCGAGAGCGCCAGGCCGGCGAGCCCCGGGAGGGTGAGCGTGGCGTGGAACCCGGCGAGCCCGGCGAGGACGAAGACCACGTACAGCCCGAGCGCCGCCACGGCGAGCGCGCCCGACACCCGGTAATAGACGAGCATGATCAACACCACGAGGATCACCCCGACAATGCCGGCGCGGATCCCATCGTTGATCGAATCCTTGCCGAGCGACGGCCCGATGCTGCGCTCCTCGACGATCGTGAGCGGCGCGGGGAGCGCGCCGGCGCGCAGCACCAGCGCCAGGTCCTGCGCGTCCTGCAGCGGCCGGTTCCCGAGCTCGATCTGGCCGCGCTGGCCGATCTGACTCTTGATGACGGGCGGCTGGCCCTGGACGCGGCCGTCGAGAATGATGGCCATGTAGTCGTTGACGTGACGCCCGGTCTCGCGCTCGAAGATCCGCCCGCCGCGCCGCGACAGCACGAAGTCCACCACCGATTGGTTGGTGAGCTGGTCGCGCCGCGCCGTCGCCTTCTCGAGCTCCTCGCCCGTGATGATGGGCCGGTCTTCGACGATGTAGAGCGGGCGGAACGCGCGCGCGCCGCGCGACTGGACGTCCGTCCCCCACTTCAGATCCAGGCCGCGCGGGATCAGCCGCTGCACCTCGGGCCGGGCGAACAGGCTTTCCGCCACCGGCACCTGCTCTTCGGGCACGAGGAACTCCCCGGGCAGCCCACCCTGGTACAAGAGCGACGACAGCGCTCCGGGCTGGTTCAGCTCGCTCGTGTCCGGCTGGGCCTGCTTCCCCTTCTGCTTCTCCTTCTTCCCCCGTTTCGTCGTGTCCGAGCCGAACAACTGCGCCACGTTGGTGGCCGCCTGTCCCGGCGTTTTCACTCCCGCCAGGCGCAGCGCCTTGTCGATCTCCGGCACCGCGTCGCGGAACTGGTTCTTCATGTCCGTGATGCGAAACTCGAGAAAGGCGGTGCGCTGGATGATGCTCTTGGCGCGGTCCGGGTCCTTCTCGCCCGCGACCTCCACGATCAGGCGGCAGCGCCCGACGATCTGCACCACCGGCTCGGTGACGCCGAACTCGTCGATCCGGCTCCGCACCACGCGCTCGGCGCGCTGGATGGCGTCGGCGCAGTCGGGGACCGGACCCTTCGACTGGTCCACCTCGAGGGCGAGGTGAATGCCGCCCTGCAGATCGAGGCCGAGGTTGATCGGGATGCGCCGGACCGAGGTGTCCTTCATCCGTCCCGTGGCGGCATCGCGCACGCGCTGGGTACTGCTGGTCGGAATCAACGCCCAGATGCTGAGGGCGAGCAGGATCCCGATGGTGATCAATCGTGATCGAATGGTTCGCATCGCGTCCCCCCCCTACCGGCTGAGGATCTGGCGCGCCGCCGCGGCGTCGCGCCCGAGCTGATCGACGAGCGCCTCGCGGGACGGGAAGGTCTGCACGTCCCGCAACCGGCGCACCCACTGCACCTCTACCGGCTCACCATACAACTCCCCGGTGAAATCGAACAGATGGATCTCGAGGGCCCGCGCCGTGACCCCGAAGGTCGGCCGCGGCCCCTGGTTCATCATCCCGGCATATCGTTTCCCGTTTCCCGTTTCCCGTTTCCCGACTTCGACCCACACGGCATAGACCCCGTCGGGCGGCAGGAGCTTGCGGGGATCGGGCGGCGCGAGGTTGATGGTCGGGATCCCGATCGTCCGGCCCCGCCCCGCGCCCCGCTCGACCACGCCCACCAGGGCATAGCGTCGCCCGAGCCACCGCTCCGCCGCCGCAAGGTCACCGTGCGCCACCGCGGTACGGATGAGCGACGACGAGATCGGCCGGCCGTCGTCGCGCACGGGTTCCACCACGTCCACCGCGAACCCGTCCTCCTGGGCCAGCCGCCGCACCAGCGCGACGTCCCCCGCCCGCCCCCGCCCGAACCCGTGATCGTATCCCAGCACGAGCTCCTGCATCCCGAACCGCCCCCGCAGCACCTGCCGCACGAACTCCTCGGGCGCGAGCCCCGCGAGCTCCGGCGTGAACGGCAACATCTCCACGCGGTCCAGCCCGAGCCCCGTCAAGATGTCGCGCTTCTCCTCCGGCAGCGTCAGGAGCCTGGGCGCCGCCGGTGGGTTCACGACCTCGAGCGGGTGCCGGTCGAACGTTATCAGGACGCTTTCGAGCCCGCGCGCGCCGGCCCGCCGCGCGATCTCCGCCAGCACCGCCTGGTGCCCCCGGTGGACGCCGTCGAAGGTACCGATGGTGGCGACCGCGCCGCTCATTCCTCCGCCACCACGACGCGAGCCTTGAGCAGGTCGCCGACGACTTGCGCCACGGCGACGAGCTTCCCCTCGGCGAACAGGGCCACGTTTCCCGTTTCCCGTTTCCCGTTTCCCGCCCGCAGGGGCCTTCCGTGCACGACCGCGTCCCGCTCGGCGGCCGTCAGCTCCCGGCGCGGCAGCTCGGCAACCAGCTCGTCCAGGTCCCGGAGATCCCCCGCCGTCACGGCGG
>DATDFP010000062.1:0-5595 GCA_036522535.1 Gemmatimonadales bacterium | reverse complement strand
TGAGCTCGAGGCCCGAGGTGCGCAGCTCGACGAAGAGAATCGACGGAGAGAGTGGCCGGCGGAATTCACCGGTCGCGTCCAGGCGGCAGGCGCGCACCTCGGTTGCACAAGCGCCCTCAGCGAGCAGGCGCGTGCTGGGCGGGAGCGCGCGGAATCCGTAGCGGGTGTGTGTGATCCCCGCCCCGACGAGCAGTCCGATGTCGGGGGAGTAGCTCACGCCCCAGAGCGGCACCGTCTGCGGTCGCCAGGCGTCGGTGCCGCCCTGGGCGGAGGCCTGTAGTGGCCGTGCCAGCGCCAGCGCGCCCAGGCTCGCGAGCGCGAGGGCGCCACGGATCGAGCGAGCCACAAGCGAGAACATCCCGCTCCCGGGTCGCGGGAGCAAGGCTCGACGTCAGCGCAGCTGGTGCGCCAGGTGAATCTTGCCCTCGGACCGGGGTTGCGGGCGCGCACGCGTGTCGATGCCCAGCAGCGTGTACAGGAAGCACGCTCCGCTGATCGCAGTAGTGAGCACGGCGAGGCCGACGAGCCCCGCCCCCAACGCCAGGAACGGATGCTGGTCCGCGACGACCGCACCCAGCACGATGAACAGGCTTCCGAGCAGCGCCCGGATGGCGGCGTCCACGCCGCCGATGTTGGTCTTAAACATGGCTCCACCCTTGTGAGGCTGCAGAACAAGGATCGGCAGGTGCCCGTGAAGCGAGCGGGAAGCACCCGTGAACGGGTCTTCATCGGCGTCTTACACCAGGTTCACTCCGCTCGGCGTACACTCACGTTGGCACACCAACAGGAGTCCTCCATGGCGACCCTCACCACGCCCGAGGCCGTGACCGCAGGCTGGGCGAGCAGACTCGTCGAGCGCTTCATTCCGCAAGCAGATATCACCGAATGCCACGAGGTGCTCGTCCGCGCCCCGGCGGCGGTCGTGTTTGACGTCGCGCGCAACCTCGATATGCAATCCATTCCGCTGGTCCGCGTCATCTTCTGGCTGCGCGCCAAGCTGCTGCGCGCGACGGAGCCGCCAGCCCGGCCCAAGGGGCTCGTGGCCGAGACGACGGCGCTCGGCTGGGTGATTCTCGCGGAGCGCCCCGGCCGCGAGGTGGTCGTCGGGTCGGCGACCCAACCGTGGAAGGGCGACGTGGTGTTCAGACCGGTCGAGCCGGATCGGTTCGTGGCGTTCGCGGAGCCGGACATGGTCAAGATCGTCTGGCCCCTCGAGGCCGAGCCGCTCGGACCGACACTCACGCGCTTTCGCACGGAGACGAGGGTGCTCGCGACCGACGCAGCGGCGCGCACGCAGTTCTGGCGCTATTGGCAGTGGGCAGGATGGGGCGTCGTGCTGATTCGCAAGCTGCTGCTGTGGGCGCTGCGTCGTGAGGCGGAGCGGAAGGCGCGGGCATGAGGCTGCCGTTCGACGCGACGCAGTTCTTTGCGGTCTTCGCGCGTTACAACGCCGCTGTGTGGCCCGCGCCGATCGTGCTCGCCGCCCTCGCCTTCGGGGCCGCCCTCCTCGCGGCACGGGGACGCGACCGCTCGAGCCGCGCAGCGAGCGGGATCCTCGCGCTGCTCTGGATCTGGATGGGGGCGGTGTATCACCTCGGGTTCTTCCGCTCGATCAACCCGGCGGCCACCGTCTTCGGCGCGATGTTCCTCATTCAGGGAATCGCGTTCGCGACGGTGGGGACGCTCCGGGGGAGCTTTGGCTTTCACTTCCGCGCCGACGGCGCCGGCTGGACCGGCACTGCGCTGATGGCATTCGCGCTGGCCGGGTATCCGCTGCTCGCCGACGCCCTCGGTCATCGCTACCCGATGACGCCCACCTTCGGCCTTCCGTGCCCGACGACGATCTTCACGCTGGGTCTCCTGCTCTGGGCGCGGCCGGCTCCGCCGACGTGGATCCTCGTCGTTCCGCTCGCCTGGTCCGTGCTCGGTGTGTCGGCGGCCCTGCAGCTCGGCGTGTACGAGGACCTGAGCCTGCTCGCTGCGGGCGTGGTGAGCGCCGCGGTGATGTTGGGCAGGAGCAGGACAGCCTCAGTCCATCCTGGGCAGCTGACTGCGCCAGGGTGAACCAACCAGTGCGAGAGGAGGAATCGATGTCGAACGTGACCATCAGCTGCTCATCTTGTGGTACTTTGAATCGAGTCGATCTCGCGCGCTTGAGCGACGCGCCGCGGTGCGCAGGGTGCGCGAAACCGCTGCACCTCGACCGCCCGCAAGCGATTTCCGGCGAGGCGCTGGACCAGATCATCGCGGACGCCGAAGTGCCGCTCCTGATCGACTTCTACGCGGACTGGTGCGGCCCCTGCCGCATGATGGCGCCGCTATTGGACGAACTTGCCCGCGACCGGGCCGGCGAGGTGCTGGTCGGCAAAGTCGACACCGATCGTTATCCGTATGTGGCGACGGACTTCGAGGTGCGCGGCATCCCGACGCTGATCGTGTTCTCGGGCGGGCGCGAGGTCGCTCGCCATGTGGGAGTGGTGTCCCGCGGCGCCTTGGAGGAGCAGCTCGAGGCGGTCCGGGTGCCGGCGCGCTCGTCCTGACGCGCCCCGACTTCGTGGGTCCCGCGATGGTGTAGTTCGCGGCGACGGGCTATTGCATTCTGGCAAACCTTCTTTATTGGCTCGGAGCCGAGCCTCGGCTCCCACGCATTCTCTCATCGTGAATTCATCCTAGCTTCATCCGCGCGCCTCCACGCTTTCTGCATTCGTCTTTCGGAGGCGCGGGCCCATGCTCGTCGTGGATAAGCCGTGAACAGACGACTGCAGCAGGCCGCCGTGGTCTTCGTGGTCGTCTTGGCCGCCGCGCAGCTCGTTCGCCCCGAGCGCGCGAACCCGGCGACGAATCAAAGCCACACGATTCAAGCGCAGGTAGGGACGGCCGTCAACTTTTCAGAGTGGGCCGCCTATCCGCCCGAAGTGCAGCGGAACCTGCTGGCCGAGTCATGCGCGGACGCGTCAACCGGCAAGATGCCCGGCGTATACACGCGGCTGCAGCCGGAAACGCGGCTCTCGGCTCGGGACATCGAGACGATCTGCGCGGCCTCGCGGCAGATCCAAGCGCCAACAGCCAAAGCTTCTCCATGAAGCCCGCAGGAGGGCTACCCACATGAGGCGCCGCCAGATTGCCCTGATTCTCATCCTCATCGTCGACGTGGGATACATCGCGTGGGGCGCAGGAGCCGCTGCATCGCCGGAACAGCTGCTCGGTCCGGGCGGCAAGGGGATCTTGCCGGCGGCGTACGAAGGCTACTCCGGGGCGTCGTGGTCGGAGCTTGCGAGCGCCTCCCCGCTGATCGCCGGATACATGAGGGTGCTCTACCGGATGTACGGCGTTTACTGCACCCTCTTCGGATTGACGGGCACCGCCATCGCTGTCACCGCCTTCCGCCGCGGTGAGCGCTGGGCGTGGTGGACACTGCTCGTCGGCAACACGGTCGCGTTGCTGTCGGCCATAACCATGGACAAGCTGGTGAACGCCATCGGGCCGTTCGAGGTGACCGAATATCTCGGCCTCGTACTCATCTGGGGAGCGTTCGCGATCACCGCTCCATTCCGTGCAGCAGGGCAGCCGGTTCCGTCTCTAGGCGTCTGAGCCGGCCGTCGTGTTCCTCCTACTGAAATCGTGACGGAGGTGGAAAATGCCAACGATGAAGGAAGCCGCTTCCGAGTTCCTTGCTCACAAGCGGATCGCCGTGACAGGCGTGTCGCGGAGGCCCACGGATCACGGATCCAATACCGTGTTCAAGCGTCTGCGGCAGCGGGGTTACGAGGTGTTCGCGGTGAACCCCAATGCGGACCAGGTTGAGGGTGCCCACAGTTATCACAACTTGCGGAGCATCCCCGGAGGCGTCGATGCCGTCGTCATCGCCACCGCGCCCGACAAGGCGGAGGGCACGATGCGGGAGTGCGCCGAGCTCGGAATCAAGCACGTGTGGATGCATCGGTCCTACGGCCAGGGCAGCGTCAGCGCCACGGCCACGGCCTACGGACGTGAGCACGGCATCACCGTGATCGACGGTGGCTCTCCGCTCATGTTCGACCCCACTGGAGACTTCGGCCACAAGGTCATGCGCGTGGTCTTTTCCGGCCACGTCCCTAAGACCATTTGAGAGAAGCTGGAGGGGTTCAAAGCCCAAGCGGCCGAGATCATGCGGAAGAGTTTTTCATGCCGCCTTCATATCGAGATCACGCACCTTCAGGATCTTGGATGGGAGGAGCGGAACAAGACACGTGTCGAAACTACGAATACACAGACTGGGACGACCTGCGCTCGCCGTGTGCTCGCCGCCCCGGGAGTTCTGGCTCCGCGACGGCAGGCGGGTGCTGGTGCGCCCGATCCAGGCCGCCGACTCGGCGCGGCTCCAGGTGGGGGTACATCAGCTTTCCCCGCAGTCGCGCTATCATCGCTTCCACGCCGCCGTGTCGGAGCTCTCGCCCAAGCAGTTGCGGCATCTCACTGCGGTCGATCAGGTCAATCACCTGGCCTGGATCGCGCTGGATCCGGCGCTTCCGGGCGAGCCCGCCGTGGGGGTCGCGCGCTGCATTCGACTGCCCACGGAGCCGCACGTCGCGGAGGTCGCGGTGACGGTCCTCGACGCGTATCAAGGGCGGGGCCTCGGCACCCTCTTGCTCGGCGTGTTGAGCCAAGCCGCGGCCGCGCAAGGCGTCCGAAGCTACCGCGCCTACGTGCAGGAAGACAACAATGCAATGCTGCGGATCTTTCGCGACCTGGGCGCGCATGTCGGATGCCTGGAGGTCGGGGTGTACCAGTTGGACATCCCCGTGCCGCAGGATGCGGAGGATTTGCCTGACACACCGACCGGACGGGTGTTCAAGGCAGTGGCGGCGGCGCCAGCTAGCGACGGCTCCGCGCCGCGGTGCGGCTCGCGCGTCCGGGCGGTGAGTCGTGCGATCGCCCGGTACACGGCATCGCGCAGCCCCTTCTCGCGCGGATCGTTCTCCAAATAGAAGTCCAGCCTGTTCATAACGTAGGCGTAGCCGAGTTCCGCGTCGGGGTCGGCGAACGCGAAGGAGCCTCCCGCCCCGGGAGCTCCGAACGCCCGGGGACTCGAGCCGAACCACACTGCGGGCCCCGGTCGCAGGAAGCCGAGCGAGAAATAGCTCGGCACCCCCAGCACCACGTCCTTTTGGCCCGTGGCTTTGGGCGGCGCCGTCAAGCGCGCGAACGTCTCCGGCGCGATCCCGAGCTCGGCCCCGCCTGCCGCGAAGGCCGAGTAGGCGCGCGCGATCGCGCGCGCGGTGCCCACCCCGTTGCCGGCAGGGACCTCGACCTCGAGATAGCGTCGGTCGTTCGGGTCGACGCTCAGCCCGGCGAACGACCTGCGTAGCAGCGAGCCCGGCTGGATCATCTTGATCGTCGTGGCCGGCGGCGTGTAGCGCAGCGCCAGCAGCCCCCGCCACGGGGAGAGCGGCTTGACCCGCGCGAGCCGCTCGTCGGGGATTGCGGGCGGGAGCCCGATATAGAACTCCAAGTCCAGTGGCACCGCGATTTCGTCGTGGAAGAACCGGCCGAGCGTGCGGTGCACCGGATCGACCCGGCGGATCAGCTCCTGCATGTACAGCCCGATTGTCATCG
>DATDFP010000061.1:0-11063 GCA_036522535.1 Gemmatimonadales bacterium | reverse complement strand
AACCGCCCGTCCGGACCGGTCAGGGCCACCCGGTGCAGCTCGGACACCACGACGACGGCGCCCGCGATCGGATGCCCTGCGCGGTCCGTGACGACCCCGGAGAGGCTGTCGCTCGTTCCCCCTCCCCACGCAAGGGTCGCTGCGACCACGCTGCCGAGCAGCAGCACTATCGCTTCTCCGTCGCTTGCCCCGCGACCGAGCCGGCTACCGCTCCCACGGCCGGGACGTTCAGGGTGCGCAGCAGCTCGTTGAAGGCCACGACATCGGTGCCTTCGATCTCCTTGAGCTTCGCGAGCTGCTCGTCCAGCCGGCGGGACAGCTCGTCCAGGGCCTCTCGCTCCTGCTTCGTGGGCGCGGCGTCGGCGCTCTGGACCATCGCGTTGAGCGACAGCAGCTGGTTGTAGATCTGGATCGGCCAGTGGAGCGTCGCCTCATCGGCGTGGGCATGGGGCTCGGTGAGCTTGTCGCGCACCGCCTCGAGTTTCGCCTTGAGGGAGTCCGCTGCTCCTTTCACCCGCGTCGCGTACGGCTGTTGCTTCGTCCACTCGACCCAATCGGTCAGCTGTTTCCGGTCCCGCTCGATGCGCGTTACGGCCGCGCTGAGCGTGTCGATGCGGTCGTGGATCCGGGAAGCGAGGGCGTGGCTCGCCGCCAGGTCGGCGGGCGGCACGGTGATGCGCGGGTCTTCCACGACGGTGAACGGCTCGCTGTACGACTTCCCCGCGACCGTGAGCTTGACCGTGTAGCGCCCCGGCAGCGCGACCGGGCCCTCGAGCATTCCCTCGTCCACCACGACGTCCTTCACCTTGTCGGCTTGGGCCGAGCGCAGGTTCCACACGAACCGGTTCGTGCCCGCCCGGACCGCCACGATCGAGTCGCTCGGCGCATAGGTCGCGCTGTCTTCGACGGCGGCGCGCTTTGTCGTGTCGGTCTTGCTCGAAAAGGTCCGGATCACCGTTCCCGCGCTGTCCAAGAAGGCGAGCGTCACGTCGCCCTGCGGCTTCTCCTTCAAGTAGTAGTCGACCGCCAGGCCCGGCCAGGGGTTCTCCCCCGCGTTGCTGCGCTCGCTGGAGCGGCCGCCGGCGAACCGCACGGCGGGCTCCGGCGTGAACAGGCGCGCGCTCTCGCCCCGCACCTGATCGGTGAGCTGCCGCAGGATTGCAATGTTGTCCAGCACCCAGAACGCCCGCCCGTGGGTCGCCACGATCAGGTCGCCGCCGTGGATCGTCATGTCCCGCACCGAGGCCCGTGGCAGGTTGAGCTGGAGAGACAGCCAGTGGGCGCCGTCGTCCGTGGAATAGTAGATGCCGGTCTCGGTGCCCGCGAACAGAAGCCCCCGGCGCACCGGGTCCTCCCGGATCGAGCGGGTGTAGGCCCCCGCCGGGATGCCGTTCGTGATCTTCGTCCACGACCCGCCGTAATCGGTCGTCTTGAAGAGGTACGGCTGGAAGTCGTCCTGCTGATAGCGGTTCGCCGCCAGGTAGGCTGCCCCGGCGTCGCCGTGCGACGGCTCGATGATGCTCACGCGGGTGAACCGGCCCAGGTCCCTCGGCGTGACGTTCTGCCAGCTCGCGCCCGCGTCACGCGAGACGTGCACCAGCCCGTCGTCGGAGCCGGCCCACAGCACACCGGCCTTCACCGGGGACTCGGCGAACGCGAAAATCGTGGCGTACCACTCGGTGCCGGTCATATCGCGCGTGATCGGGCCGCCCGACGGGCCGAGGGTGGCGGGGTCGTGAACCGTGAGGTCCGGGCTGATCGCATGCCAGCTCGCTCCGCCGTCCGTGGTCTTGAAGACCTGCTGCGCTGTGGCGTACAGAGTGTTCCGCTGGTTGGGCGAGAACACGATCGGGAACGTCCACTGGAAGCGGTAGGGCACCTCCGACGCGGCGTGCCCGTCGTAGTTGTTGAGCCATACCGAAACGTCCTGCGTCTGCCTGTTGCGGTGGTCGTAGCGCGTGAGGGTCCCCATGTATGTCCCGGCGAACACGACGCTCGGATCGCCCGGTTGGGGCGCGATGTAGCCCGACTCGCCCCCGCCCACGGGCCACCAGTCTCGCTCCGTGATCGCGCCTTCGTCCGACCGGCTTGCGATCGAGACCGTCGAATTGTCCTGCTGGGCGCCGTAGATCCGATAGGGGAACTGGTCATCCGTGATGACATGGTAGAACTGCGCGGTCGGCTGGTTGTGGACGGTGGACCACGTCTCGCCGCCGTCGAACGACACCGTCGCCCCGCCGTCGTTCCCCTCGACCATGCGCTTGGGATCGAGTGGGTCGATCCACAAGATGTGGCAGTCCCCGTGCGGCACGCGGACCTGCTCGAATGTCTTGCCGCCGTCGATCGAGCGCCAGGTGGCGAGGTTGAGCACGTACACCGTATTCGGATCCAGGGGATCGGCCGTGACGGACGAGAAGTACCAGGGGCGGATCATGAACTTCTGCTCGGCGTTCACCCGCTCCCAGGTCTTGCCCGCGTCCTCGGACCGAAAGATCCCGCCGCCCGAGTCGGGCGCCTCGACGCTCGCCCACAGGCGCGACGGGTTGGCGGGCGACACCGTGATGCCGATGCGACCGAGCGGACGGCGCGGGAGGCCGTCGCTTCCCGTAATGTCGGTCCAGGTCTCGCCCGCGTCGCTCGTCTTCCAGAGCCCGCTCTTGCCGCCGCCCGCCGAGAAGCCCCACGGGAAGCGTTGCGCCTTCCAGAGCGCCGCGTACAGGACGCGCGGGTTGGTCGGGTCCATCGCCAGATCGATGGCACCGGTGCTGTCGTCCACGAACAACAGCTTCTGCCAGGTCTTCCCGCCGTCCTTCGAGCGGAACACGCCGCGGGTCGCGTTCGGACCGAACGCGTGGCCCATGGCCGCCACGTAGACGAGCTCAGGATCCCTCGGGTCCACGCGCACCGCCGCGATATGGCGCGCGTCCTCGAGGCCGAGATGCTGCCACCTCTGGCCGCCGTCGGTGGAGCGCCACATCCCGTCGCCGTAGGTCAGGTCCTCGCGCCAATCGGCCTCGCCGGACCCGACGTACAGGACATTCGGGTCGGAGGGGGCCACCGCGAGCGCGCCCACTGAGGCGATGTCCGAGCGACCGTCCGTGATGTTGCGCCACGTCTGCCCGCCGTTCCCGGTCTTCCATACGCCGCCGTCCACCGCGCCGAAGTAGAAGACGAGGGGCTTCGCCGGGTCACCGGCGACCGCTACTGTGCGGCCGCCCCGATACGGCCCGACCAGACGCCAGTGCAGGGCGCGGAGCGCGGGGTCGCCCGCCTGCACGCGGGACGTGGTGTCGGGTGCGGGGGCGTTCTTCCTCTTCCCTTGGCCGGTGACGGGGACGGCTACGAGCGAGACCGCGATGACCGTGGCGCTCCAGCGGATCCATCGAACAGCGGGCATGAGGCGACTCCGGGAGTGGATTCCGTTGGTGAAATTGATACGGTCGGGGTACGGACCGCTGACCATACCGCCGCGCGGTGTGGGTGGCAAGTCACCGGACAAAACGCATCGAGGCCCGGCGTCAGGGGGTGACGCCGGGCCTCTCTACCGGATGGCGACCGGTAGGGGCACGGCACTACCGTGCCCCTACATGGTCGCCGTTACGGTTCGTCTTCCAATCCCTTGAACATCCAGTACTCGGGACCCGCCGACTCCTCGGGCCAGTCGGCGAGGTGGTCTTCACCCCGCCACTTCTCGGCGTCCGGCGCGTCCTGCCATGACTCGGCATCCGCGTCGCCGCGCCATGCCTCCGCGTCCTGGCCGCCGAGCCAGGAGTCGTCATCGAGATGGACGTCACCACGCCAGGCCTCGTTTGGCTCGTCTTGATTTTCGTCAAATTGCGACTGCCACATGTGCCCTCCAGGTCTGGCGCTTCGCTGGTAGCTAGACGCAAGGTGCGTGCCCGCCGCCTGGAGGCCAGGTAACACCGCTCTGCCCATGATGATAGGGACTTGGGCGACGCGGTTTGGGCTCGCCGGCTGGCGCACGAACCGCGGCAGTTTGCGGCGCGTTTCTGACATCGAGGCGTGACGTCGATCACGGGGTTACGTTCTCGGGCCTTCACACACGCTGGAGGTAGAGGAAGCACCAAATGACCGTTCAGTCGATCAATCCATCCACCGGCGAAACGCTGCAAACATTTGAGGAAACGACGCCGGCCGAACTGGACCGCATCCTCGACGAGGCCGTTGCAGCCTACCAGGACTGGCGCCGCCGGCCGTACGCCGAGCGCGCCGGCCGGATGCGCCAGGCGGCGCGCCTGTTGCGGGAGCGGAAGGCCGAATACGCCCGCATCATGGCGCTCGAGATGGGAAAGCCCCTGAAGCAGGGCGAGGGGGAAGCGGAGAAGTGCGCCTGGGTGTGCGACTACTACGCCGAGCACGCTGCTGCGTTCATCGCGCCCGAGCGGCGCGAGACGGATGCTTCGCGCAGCCTCATTCGCTTCGAGCCCATCGGGCCCGTGCTCGCGATCATGCCCTGGAATTTCCCGTTCTGGCAGGTGTTCCGGTTCGCCGCGCCGGCGCTCATGGCGGGGAACGTCGGCATCCTCAAGCACGCGCCCAACGTCACGGGCTGCGCCCTCGCGATCGAGGCGATCTTCCGCGAGGCGGGCTTTCCGGGAGGGGCGTTCCGCGCGGTGGTGCTCGGGAACGAGGCCGTCGCGCCGCTGATCGCCGACCCGCGGGTGCGGGCGGTGACCCTCACAGGCTCGGACCGCGCGGGCAGCCAGGTGGCGGAGCAGGCGGGCCGGCATCTCAAGAAGACGGTGCTCGAGCTCGGCGGCAGCGATCCGTTCATCGTGCTCGAGGACGCCGATCTCGAGCGGGCGGCGACGATCGCCGCCGAGGCCCGGTTGATCAACAGCGGTCAGAGCTGCATCGCGGCCAAGCGGTTCATCGTGGTCGAGCCGGTGTCAACGGCGTTCCTCGAGCGCTTCGTCGCCGAAATGCGGTCACGCCGGGTGGGGGATCCGTTCGACCCCGCGACAGAGATCGGTCCCCAGGCGCGATTCGATCTGCGGGTGAACCTGCACCGTCAGGTGGAGGAGTCGCTCGCGCGCGGCGCCCAGCTCCTGCTCGGCGGGAAGCTGCCGGAGGGCCCGGGAGCGTTTTATCTGCCGACGGTGCTCGCCGCCGTGCAGCCGGGCAGCCCCGCGTTCGACGAGGAGGTGTTCGGACCGGTGGCGGCGGTGATCCGCGTGCGCGATGAAGCGGAGGCGGTGCGCGTCGCCAATGCCTCGCGTTATGGGCTGGGGGCCTCCGTTTGGACTCAGGATGCGGCGCGCGGCGAGCGGCTCGCCTGCGAGCTCGAGGTCGGGAGCGTGTTCGTGAACGGGCTCGTCAAGTCCGATCCGCGGCTGCCGTTCGGCGGAGTCAAGCGCTCGGGCTATGGGCGCGAGCTGTCCGAATTCGGGCTCAGGGAGTTCGTGAACGTGAAAGCGGTGTGGGTGGCGTGATAGACGGCGACGGGAAGCGAGAGAGCCGAGGACCGTCGTCGATCCTCGGCTCCCGATGCGGCGAAACTGGCCGCGGCAACCTCGCACGTGGAAAACAACCTAGGGAGCGCTTCGTCCCACGTCAAGGTTTTGGTGCGGCGGTGCTGGTGGTGGGATTCGGACCCACAAGGGCTCGCGCCCAGTGACGTGCGAGGTCACCGCGTTTACCAGTTTCGCCACACCAGCACCTGTCCGGTTGCGAACCGTGGTAAACCCGAAGGCCGAGACGCGGGGCTGCGCACGCGCCACCGTGCCGCTGGCGCACAGTACTAAGGCGCCACGGGACAGACATAACCGAATCCACGCAGTGGGAGTCATTCTCTTGCGCGATGGGAGGGGAGGGTGAACGTCCACGTCGGCACGTCCGGTTACAACTTTCCCGAGTGGAAGGGGACGTTCTATCCCGCGAAGTTCCCCGAGTCGCAGATGCTCGAGTACTACGCGCAGCGGCTGGCGACGGTCGAAGTCAACTACACGTTCTACCGCATGCCCAGCGCGAAGACCGTCACCGGCTGGGATGCCGTGACGCCGGCGGGCTTCACTTTCGTGCTCAAGGCGCCGCAGCGCATCACGCACATCGCCCGGCTCAAGGACATCGACGACCCGCTGCGGTTCTTCCTGGATATCGCCCGAATGCTCGGGCCCAAGCTCGGACCGCTGTTGTTTCAGCTGCCACCCAATTTCAAGAAGGACGTCGCCCGCCTGGGCGATCTCCTGACGCAATTCCCGCCCGACATCCGCTGCGCCTGGGAGTTCCGCCACGAGTCCTGGTTTTCCGACGACGTGTACGAGGTGCTGCGGAAGGGGAACGCCGCGCTGTGCGTCGCGGACACGGAGGGGGGCACGACACCGCTCGTGTGCACGGCGGACTTTGGGTACCTCCGGCTGCGCGACGAAGGCTACGCGAAGAAGGACCTCGAGAAGTGGGTGGGCACGGTGCGGGACCTCGGGCAATCCTGGCGCGACGCTTTCATCTTCTTCAAGCACGAGGAGTCGGGGATCGGCCCGAAGCTGGCGCAGCAGTTCGCGGGGTTGCTGAAGGGTGAAAGCGCGGCGTAGGGGCGCAGCATGCTGCGCCCCTACGCGTCGCCGGTTAATCGAGGCGGTTCTTCAGAGGCGCACGGACTTCATCCCAAGAATGGCCGGGTGCCGGACTGGCCTCTGCTTCCGCGCTGCGTCGCTCAAGGTCGGTAGCTGGTCCGGGCGCAGTGACGCGGGATGAGCGATACGTGCTGAACCCCACCACGCTTCAGCAGTGTTTGGTGCTGAGTACACGCTTCAGCGCGTGAACCGTTACAACCGAACGGCCCCTGCCCGCGGCACGGCCATTCGGTGCGGAAGGGAGGTACGGTGTGCCCCGGGCCATGGGCCCGGGGTTAACCCACCCGGTCGGGCGGACGCCGAAGAACGGCGGCGCAGTGAAGAGGCCGTGCACTACGCGGCTCGTGTCTACAGAATCTCGCCGCACGGACAGGGAAAGCCCGGCAGCACCTGCTCACCGTCCAGCTCCTCATCCGACCCGACGATTGAAACCGTGCCGTCCGCGCGATACACGCGCGCGTGCTGCAGCGCCGGGTCGAGCACCCAGCCGAGCCGGACGCCCGCGCTCAGCCACTGGCCCACCTTTTCAAGTACCTCACCCGGCCGATCCTTCGGCGAGAGGATCTCGGCGACCAGGTCGGGTGCAAGCTCGGCGTAGCCCTCCTCCGGGATCTGTGCGAGCCGGTCGCGGTGGACGAAGGCGAGGTCCGGGCCCGCACGGTGTCGGGTTCGCGCTCGACCTGGAAGCCCGGGTTTGCGGAAGTGGAGCAGGTCCTGGGCGGTCTGCAACGTCGCCGGCGGCATGGGAGGAACGTAGCTCGGGCGTTGCGCCACGGCGAGGGATCGTACGATGCCGACGTCAACGAGGCGTCAATGGCCGCGCAGGTGTGCGCCTCCTCACGTCCCAGTGTCACTGGGCACCCGTATGATTGAGCCGGTCGCCGAGGGAGGCGGTAGTGCCGTCCAGGTCATTCTGTTGGGTCGCTGCTTTCGCGATGCTCGCCGCGCCGCTCGCGGCGCAGCACCGTGGAGGCGGGGGCGGCTCGCGTGGGGGCGGGCGCTCCTCTCATCCTCGGGCGTACTCCGGCACTCCGCGCTCCCACGTCACTCACCCACGTGCCCAGAGCCCGCCCTCAGGACAACGCTCCACTCGTCCGCGGAGCCACCCAACGCAACCTCGATCATACTCGCCGCACCCGCGCTCCTCTCCCCGCGGCTCTACCGGTCGCTCGAACCGCATCCACCGGAGCCAGGCGGCGAAGGACGACTTCATGCGGCAGACCGGGCATCCGCACGGCTGGCCGGGACATGTCGTGGATCACGTCGTGCCGCTCGCCTGCGGCGGTGCCGACTCGCCCAGCAACATGCAATGGCAGACGGTGGGCGAAGCGAAGGCGAAGGACAAGGTGGAGCGGAAGGGGTGCGCCACGTCACGCCGCCATTGATTAGCGCTCTAGGGTCGGCGTCAGCCGGGCGCCATGCGCTACTCCGCCGTCAGCCGCTTGTAGCTCGACAGGTGCCGCAGTGCCGCCGCCTTCTTCCCCACCTTCTCGTACAGCCGCGCCACGTTGTAATGCGCGTCCGCGAGCTGCGGGTCCGCGGCCAGCGCCGCCCGGTACGCCTCGATCGCGTCGTCCGCGCGCCCCAGATCCTCGAGTGCGATCCCGAGGTTGTACGCTGCCGTGGCGTGCTCGGGATTCTCCCGCAACGCGAGCCGGTAGTGTCGCTCGGCCTCCTCGACGAGGCCCTGCTCGTGCAGTAGCCGCCCGAGGTTCACGCGCGCGTCGGCGTGGTGGGCGTCGAGCTCGAGCGCCCGCCGGTACGCGTCCCGTGCCTCGCTCGGCGCCGCGACCTCGAGCTCGAGCCCCAGCTCGTACCAGTCCTCGGCCGAGAGGTCTTCCTCGACGCGCCGCGCGGCCTTCGCGGCGCGGCGCGCCATCGGCGCCGCCCGGCTGGCGAGGTCGGAGACCGCGAAGTCGAGGGCCATCTGGTCCGACTCGGGGCTCCACGTGGTCACGCCGTCGCTCACCACGATGCGGTCGCCCTCGGCGCCGATCCGCAGCTCGGCGAGGGAGCGCCCGCGGGGAAGCTGCGCCCGCAGGCGGCGCAGCGCGCGGCGAATGCGCCGCGTCGGGATCCGCGCGGCAACGAGCCCTTTGGCCGTGCGCAGAATGACGAGGTCCTGGAAGGAGAACAGTAGCTCACCGCGAGGCCCGCGTCCGGGCGTAAGAAAACCGTCGCGCGCGAATCCTCGCACCTGCGCGACGGTCAGTCCCAACAGCTTGGCGACGTCCCGGGAGGTGTATCCCTTCATCCTCCCCTATCCCGTAGCACCTAGCCCCTAACCCCTAGCCCCTAGTAATTAGGCCCTCGCACCTCCCACCTTGCGCTTCGCGGCGGGCGCGGCCTTGGCAGGGGCCTTACCCTCGACGCGCTTCGCGGGCTTACGCTCGTCGGCCGCAGCCCCGGTCGCGCCGGCCTTGCCCTTGAGGCTCGCCTTGAGCGCTTCCATCAGGTCGATGATCTGCGTCTTCGGCGCCTCGGCCGGCTCCTCGGTGATCTCCTTGCCTTCGACCTTGCGCTGGATCTGCTCGAGGATCCGCTTGCGCACATTGTCCTCGTACGCCTCGGGGCGGAGCGCCTCCGACGAGGCTTGCTCGATGAGCTGCTTCGCGAGCTCCAGCTCCGGTTTCTTGAGGTCGGTCTTCGGGATCGGGACCTCGCCAATCGAGCGCACTTCGCCCGCGTAGCGAAGCTGCTCCATTACCAAGCCGTCCTCCAGCGGCCGCACGGAGATCAGGTACTGCTTCCCGCGCGCCGCGTACTGACCCACGGCCACCCGGCCCGTCTGCTTCAGGGCTTCACAGAGCAACCGGTACGCGCGCTCGCCGCCCTTGTCCGGCCCGAGAAAATAGCTCTTCTCGAGATAGACGCGGTCCACCTGCTGCGCGGGAACGAACTCGGTGATCTCGATGGCGCCCGTCGCCTTCTCCTCGAGCGCCTTGAGCTCCTCGGGCGCGAAAATGACGTACTGTCCCTTGGTGAACTCGTACCCCTTCACCATGTCGTCCTTCTCGACCTTCTCGCCGTCCTTCGCGCACACGTACTGCTGCTTCAGGCGCGAGCCGTCCTTCTTGTGGAGCCAGTTGAACGAGATGGCGGCCGCGGATTCTCCGGTGGAAAACATCTTCACCGGCACCGAGACCAGCCCGAAGGAGAGGGTCGCAGACCCGATCGAATGTGCGCTCATAGAGAAGGAATGATAAGATTCCAGACCATGGCTGCAAGTCGCAAGCGACCAGATCCCCTAAGTACCTATCGGGCAAAGCGCTCTCTCGACCGCACGCCGGAACCCGGTGCGCGGGCCGCCGCAGCCCCTGCCGCCTCTGCCGCCCTTGCCGCCGCTGCCGCCCCTGCCGCCTACCCCCGTGGCCTCTTCGTCGTCCACATGCACGCCGCGCGGCGTCTCCATTGGGACCTGCGCCTCGAGATGGACGGCGTGCTCAAATCCTGGGCGGTGCCCAAGGGGCCGTCTCCCAACCCGGCCGACAAGCGCCTGGCCGTCCACGTCGAAGACCATCCGCTCGAGTACGGTGACTTCGAGGGGATCATCCCCGACGGCAACTACGGCGCCGGCGCGGTGATCGTGTGGGACCGAGGCGTGTGGGTCCCGCTCGAGGCCCCGCACCAGGGGATGCAGAAGGGGAAGCTCCTGTTCGAGCTCCGGGGCTACAAGCTGCACGGCAAGTGGACGCTCGTGAAGCTCAAGAAGGGCGAGAAAGAGTGGCTCCTCATCAAAGAGAAAGACGGCTACGTCTCGACCGACGGCGCGCTGCCGCCCGAATCGGTGCTCTCGGGCCTCACGGTCGAGGACCTGAAGGAAGGTAAGGATCGAGCCGAACCCATCAAGAAGGAGCTGGCGCGGCTCAAGGCGCCGCAGCGCGCCGTGCGGGTCGAGGAGGCCGAACCCATGCTCGCCGAGACGCGCGAGCAACCCTTCACGAAGGCGGGGTGGCTGTTCGAGCTCAAGCTCGACGGCTACCGCATCCGCGCCGCGCGCGAGGGCGGCGAGGCCCGCCTCATCACACGCAACGGCCACGACATCGCCGCCACGTTCCCCGAGCTCGCCCGCGCCGTCGCCGCGCTGCCGTACGACGACGTCGTGCTCGACGCCGAGCTCGTCGTGCCCAACGAGGCTGGACACCCGAGCTTCCAGCGGCTCCAGAACCGCGCCAAGCTCACCGGTTCCATCGAGGTGCGGCGCGCCGCCGTCGAGACCCCCGCGCTGCTCTACGTCTTCGACCTGTTGGGATTCGAGGGGTACGACGTGCGACCGCTGCCGCTCGTCAAGCGCAAGGCGATCCTGCAGCGCGTCCTGCCTCACGCCGGCCCGCTCCGTTACCTCGAGCACTTCGAGAAAGATGGCGAGGCGCTCTACCAGCAGGTCGTGAAGATGGGGCTCGAGGGGATCGTCGCGAAACAGGCGGACTCGACCTACCGCGCCGGACGCTCGGCGCACTGGCTCAAGAT
>DATDFP010000060.1:0-5877 GCA_036522535.1 Gemmatimonadales bacterium | reverse complement strand
CGGGCGTCACATCGGCTCCTCGGCGAAGTGGCAGGCTGCGAAATGGGCGGGCGCCAGCTCGCGCAGGCGCGGCGCCTCGACGCGGCAGCGCTCGTTCTTCTTCGGGTGGGGACAGCGCGGGTGGAAGTGACAGCCGGGGGGCGGCGCGACCGGCGACGGGACGTCTCCCGGAAGCACGATGCGCTGCCGCGCGGCGTTCGGGTTCGGCACGGGAATCGCGGACAGGAGCGACCGCGTGTACGGATGCCGCGGGCCTTGATACAGCGCGGCCGCCGGCGCCAGCTCGACGATCCTGCCGAGGTACATGACCGCCACCTGGTCGGCGATGTACTTCACCACCGCGAGGTCGTGGGCGATGAAGAGGTACGTGAGCCGGCGCCTCTGCTGCAGGTCGGTGAGCAGGTTCAGCACCTGGGCCTGCACCGAGACGTCGAGCGCGCTGACAGCCTCGTCGAGCACCACGAACTCTGGCTCGACCGACAGCGCGCGCGCGATGCCGACGCGCTGCCGCTGGCCGCCGGAGAGCTCGTGGGGGTAGGCCTTGGCGAAGGCCGGGTCGAGGCCGACCTCTTCGAGCAGCGCGGCGATGCGCCGCTCCGCCGCGGCGCCGCGCGCGAGCCGGTGGATCGCCAGCGGCTCGGCGAGGGTCTGGCGGACGGTCATGCGCGGGTTGAGCGACCCGTAGGGATCCTGAAACACGATCTGCATCCGGCGCCGGAGCGCCCGCAGCTGGCGCGGGCCGACGCCGAGGACGTCCGTCCCGTCGATGGTCACGCTGCCCGCGTCGGGCTCGATCAGGCGCAACGTGGAGCGGGCGACCGTCGACTTGCCGCAACCGGACTCGCCCACGAGCCCGAGCGTGCGGCCGGCCGAGATCGCGAACGACACGCCGTCCACCGCGCGCACGACACGGCGCGACCGCCCCAGCCGGAAGAGACCGCGCTCGACGCGAAAATGCTTGACGAGCCCCTCCACCTGCACGAGTGCGGCGGTCACGGACGCGGCGTCCTGCGCCGCGGCTCGGTGAGGAGCCAGCAGCGTACGGTGTGGGTGCCTGGCTCGCCGGTCCCGGCGTCGAGGAGCGGCGGCTCCTCCTGCCGGCACCGGTCCCAAGCGTAGGGGCAGCGCGGGTGGAAACGGCACCCCGGGGGCCACGCGGTCGCCGCCGGCACCTGGCCGGGGATGGTATGGAGGCGCCCGTGCCGCTGGCGGGGCGGCGCGTCGATCCGCGGCACCGAGGCCATCAGGCCTTCGCTGTAGGGATGCAGGGGCCGCGCGAACAGCTCGACGGTTGGAGCCTGCTCCACGACCTGCCCCGCGTACATCACGATCACGCGATCGGCGCTGCCGGCCACCACGCCGAGGTCGTGGGTGATCAGCATGACGGCCATCCCGAGGTCCGCCTGCAGGCGGTCGAGCAGCTCGAGGATTTGCGCCTGGATCGTGACGTCGAGCGCCGTCGTCGGCTCGTCGGCGATGAGGAGCTTCGGGTGGCAGATGAGCGCCATGGCGATCATCACCCGCTGGCGCATCCCGCCGCTGAGCTGGTGCGGGTAGTGGTCCACCCGCTCCTCGGGGTCGGGGATGCCAACGAGCCGGAGCATGTCGATGGCCCGCCGGCGGGCCGCCTTGCGGGAGAGCCCCTGGTGCACGATCGCCGCCTCGCCGATCTGGTCGCCCGCAGTGAATACTGGGTTCAGGGACGTCATCGGCTCCTGAAAGACCATCGCGATCTGGTTGCCGCGGATCGCGCGCAGCTCCCTGGGAGCGAGCGTCAGCAGGTTTCGCCCCTCGAACTCGATGAAGCTGCCGGGCCGGATGTGGCCCGGGGGCTCGGGGATCAGGCGGAGGATGGAGAGCGAGGTGACGGTCTTTCCGCATCCCGATTCTCCGACGATGCCGAGCGTCTCCCCGGGATGGACCTCGAAGGAGACGCCGTCCACGGCGCGGGCGGTGCCGCTGCCCTGCTCGGTGACGAAATACGTCTTGAGGTCGCGCACGCGGAGCAGGGCCTCGGTCACGCCGCCTCCCGGCGCGGGTCGAGGGCGTCGCGCAGCCCGTCGGCGATGCCGTTGAGCGCCATGACCACGACCGCGATGGCGAGGCCCGGAAACACGGAGGTCCAGGGCGCCACGGCCATCTTCTGGGTGCCATCGAAGATCATGCTGCCCCAGCTCGGGGCTGGGGACGGAACGCCGAGCCCGAGGAACGAGAGTCCGGCCTCGAGCAGCATCACGTTGCCGATGCCGAGGGCGGCGGAGACGATGATCGGCGCGGCCGCGTTGGGCAAGACATGGCGGAACACGACGCGCCCGGGGCGCGCGCCCAGAGCCCGTGCCGCGGCGACGAACTCGCGCTCGCGCAGCGAGAGCACCTCGGCGCGTACCAACCGGCTCGTCCCGAACCAGCTTGTGAAGCCGATCAGGAGCACGAGCACCGCGAGCGGGACGTGCTCCCAGAGCGCCACGACCATCAGCAGCACGAAGATGCGCGGCAGCGCGAGCCCGACGTCGACGAATCGCATGAGCGCGGCGTCCACCCAGCGGCGGAAGTATCCCGCGACGGCGCCCACCGCGGCGCCCAGGGTGACGGCGACGAGCATCGCCAGCGCCCCGATCCCGAGCGAGATGCGCGCGCCGTAGACGAGCCGGCTCCACACGTCGCGGCTGTAGATGTCCGTGCCGAGCGGGTGCAGGCGGGAGGGCGGCCGGTTCTGCAGCTCGACGATGCCCGGCATCCAGTCCGGGTCGTACGGCGCCACCAGAGGCGCGGCGACCGCGAGCGTCACGAAGAAGGCGAGGACGAACACGCCTGGGGTCGACGCCGGATGCCGCAAGAACCGCCGCCCGGCGGCGCTGTCCCGGGCACGGCGCCGCACCGCCCCGGCGACGAGCAGCGCGGCTCCGAGCGCGCCGGCGAGCGCGAGCCATTTCCAGGCGTTCACGCGTCGCTCCGGATGCGGATTCGCGGGTCCGCTACGGCGTAGAGAGTGTCGGCGGCGAGATTGCCGAGCACCACCATCACGCTCGCCGCGAGCGCGGTCGCGGTCACGACCGGGTAGTCGCGCTGCAAGATGGCGTTCACGGTGAGCCGGCCCATGCCGGGCCACGCGAACACCCACTCGACCAACACCGCGCCCGTGAGCAGGAACGGGAGGGCGAGTCCGAGGAGCGAAATGACCGGCAGCAGAGCGTTGCGGAGCGCGTGCACCAGCACCACGCGACGCTCGGCCAGCCCCTTGGCGCGCGCCGTCCGCACGTAGTCCTGGCCGACCACTTCGAGCATGGCGGCGCGCTGGAAGCGCGCCGTGCCCGCGGCGCCCACGATGCCCAGGGTCAACGCCGGGAGCGCGAGGTGCCAGAGGCGGTCGGCGAGACAGCGCGCCGAGGAAACGGTCGGGCAGAGCACCGGATCGCCGACCCCGCCCACCGGGAACCAGTGGAGCCGCTGCGCAAACACCAGCAACAGCACGAGGCCGAGCCAGAACGTCGGCATCGAGTTGAAGAACAGCGCCACGTTGCCGAGCGCGACGTCCGCGAAGCGCCGCGACCGCGCGGCCTGGTACACGCCCAGCGCGAGACCCACGAGGAAATCCACGAACAGGCCGGCGCCCGCGAGCGTCACGGTGTGCGGGATCGCGTCCGCCAGGGCGTCGGACACCGGGCGGCGCAAGGCGAAGGACTCGCCGAGCTGGCCACGGAGCAGCGCCGCGACGTACTTCACGTACTGCACGGGGAGGGGCCGGTCGAGGCCGAACTGCGCGCGCAGGCGGGCGATCACCTCCGGGCTGAGCGGGCGATCGCCCGTGGGCAGAAAGGGCGTCCCGTGGGCGAGGTGAATCAGAACGAAGGTGAGGGTGACGACCGCGAAGACGATGGCGATCGAGGCGGCGAAACGCCGCACGAGCCATGACGTCACCTAGCGCTCCGCGCGATCGCGCTCGGTCAATTGGTCGGCGGGGATGCGCCAGAGGCGCACCAGCGCCCAGTGGGAGTCGGGCCGGATCACGACGCCCTGGACCCGGCGGTCGACCGCGGCGACGTTGTCGAGCGCGAACAGGAAGATCGCCGGGGCGTCGTCGTTCAGGATCTCGAAGGCGCGGCGCCACAGGCGCTTGGCGGCGTCGCGCTGGAGCGCGTCACTCGCCTGCTCCGCAAGCCGGTCGAATGCCGGGTTCGCATACCGCACGAAGTTCGAGAGGCCGATGCCCGCCTGCGTCCATTCCTGGGAGATGGAGGAAGACGGCGTGGGGTCGGCGTTGACGGAGTTGAGCACGGCGTCGAACCGCCCCGCCTGCATCCGCTCGTTGAAGACGCTGAACTCCACTTCGTCGAGCTGCACGTCGGCGCCGATCCGCCTGAACTGCTGCTGCAACAGCCGCGCGTACTGTCGCCGGATCGCGCTCGTGGTGGGGACCAGGATCCGGAACGCGAGCTGCCGCCCGTCCTTCTCCCGGATCCCGTCGCCTCCCGGGCCCGAAGCCTGCCAGCCGAGCCGGGTGAGCTGTCGCGCCGCCTGCACGGTGTCAAAGGGCAGGTCGCGGATTTCTGAGTCCCAGATCCACCACTGGGGGGGCATGGGGCCGGGCGGCACTTTGGCGAGATCGCCGAACACGCTCCGCAGCAGCGCTACGCGATCGACCGCCATCGCGAGGGCGCGCCGCAGGGCGCGGTCGCCAAACAGGGGGTGCGGTTCGGTCGTGTCGCCACTGGCGCGCAGGTTGAAGCCCAGGAAGCCATACGTCGCGCCGGGGTAGGGGTAGGTGACGAGCCGCGGCGCCGCGCGGGCGCGCCGCGCGTTGTCCGGAGTCCCCAGGACCTCGATGGCGTCCGCGTCGCCGGCGACGATCTGCGTCACCGCCACCTGGAGGTCCGGCGTGAACCGCCAGATGAGGCGCCGGATGTGAGGCCGTCCGAGGAAGAACGTCGAATCGGCGGCGAGCTCGAGGCTCTCGCCGGCCTTCCAGCGGACGAAGCGGTAGGGGCCGTCGCCCACGGGAGCGCGGCCGAACGCGGCGCTGCGCCACTGCTCCCGGGGCACGGTGCCCATCAGGTGACTCGGCAGCACGCGCATGTGATAGACCGCATCGTAGAACATCTCGGGGTAGCGCGTGCGGAAGCGGAACACGACCGTGAGGGAGTCGCGCGTGGTCACGGCGCTGATCCGGCGCAGCGCGGAGCGCGCGCTCGAATTGATCACCGAATCAGTGTAGATGTCGAACGTAAACGCCACATCCGCCGAGGTCACGGGCCGCCCGTCCTGCCAGCGCGCCCGGGGATCCAGGTGGAACACCAGCGTGAGGGGATTGGCCCATTCCCACCGCTCGGCGAGCTGCGGCTGGAAGTCCGTGTCGCCCACGGTGTTTCCCGACATCCCCAGGTCTGCGAGCTTCAGGAAGATCTGATCGGCGATGTCGCGGCTCACGACGAGCTGCGAGGAGGGAGGCAACAGGATGTCGGGCTCGGGCGTCGTGACGAACACGACGGTGCCACAATAGTCTCCGGTGCATCCGCCCCGGCGCGCGCACCCGGCGCCCGCGAGGGCCAGGAGCATCAGGCACAGGGTGGGGAGCCCTCGGGCCGGGCGCTCGGGCCCTGGCGGCAGCGCGGGGGCGACGGTCGGCATGCCGCGTAACATTCTATCCGCCGCCTAGCGGCGCCAGGTCCAGGCGGAGTCTGAAAACAGGGCGGTGAAAGGCGGTGGAGGGCGGTGGAGGGCGGTAACGGTAGAAGGCGGTAGAGGGCGGTAGGGGGCGGTCGCGTCGAAATGTAGGGGCGCAGCATGCTGCGCCCCTACACCGCGCTGGAACGCCTCGACGATCGCGTCCGCCACCTCTTGGAACGTGACCGGCCGCCCGAGGACGGCGGACAGCGTCGT
>DATDFP010000059.1:0-4912 GCA_036522535.1 Gemmatimonadales bacterium | reverse complement strand
CGCTCGCCGGGGTCGGGGACTTCAAGCATGGAGCGGTGCGGCTCGACACGGCGCTCGGGGATGTGCCGGCCGACGTGCCGCGGATACTGATATCGCATAGCCCCGACCTGATCGAATATTTGCCGGCCGGTCTCCGGGTGGACGTCATGCTCTCGGGGCACACGCACAACGGACAGCTGCACTTTCCGCTCTTGGGCCCGCTCGTCGTACCTTCGCAGTTCGGCAAGCGGTATCTCCACGGGTTGAAACAGGTGAGGGGTACGTGGCTCTACGTGTCGGCGGGGGTGGGGACGTCGGCCGTCCCGTTCCGGTGGCGCAATCCGCCGGAGCTGCCGGTGATCAGGTTGGCGGGAGATCAGGAACGGGTCGCTGACGCCTGACGCCCGACGGCTATTTCAACGACACGACGAACCGCACCGTGACGGACTCCGCCGTCTGTGGAGCCACCGTACAGAAGCAGTCGGCGCCGATCACCCGCTTCACGCCCAGAACCTCGGCTTCGGCGATCCCGGGCACGTCCCGGTACGTGATCTCGAAGGTCGATCCATCGATCACCCGGTAGTGCACCGGCCGGCCGAGGAGCCGGTGGTGCGGGTCGATCCTCGCGAGTCCCTCTGCGAGGCGCCGCTGGATCTCGCTGATCTGCTCGCTCTGCGCCGCCGAAATCGTCTCCCTCACCGTCGCCTCCCCTCGAGCACAGCGGTGACGTTTCGGCGCATCCCGCGGTGCCCCGGCCGCTTGAACGGGGTGTCGCCGTAGCGGCGGGCGAACGTGTCCCGATCCATCTCGAGCAGGGCCAGCAGATCGGGGGCTGCGAGGTCCGGACGGGGCGCCAGGTCGGGATCGTCGCTCGCGCGCGCGAACTTCACGTTCCACGGGCACACGTCCTGGCAGACGTCACAGCCGAACACCCAGTCGCCCAGCATCTCGCGCTCGGCGTCGGTGAACTCGCCGCGATGCTCGATCGTGAGGTACGAGATGCAGCGGCGGGCGTCCATCACTCCCGGCGCCACGAACGCCTCCGTCGGGCAGGCGTCGAGACAGCGGCGGCAGGTGCCGCAGCGGTCGGCGTCGAAGGGTAGGTCGGGCGCAAGCTCGGCGTCGGTGAGGATGACGCCAATGAACGTGAAGGAGCCGAGCTCGGGGTGGATCAGCATCATGTTTTTGCCGATCCAGCCGAGCCCGGCGCGCACGGCCAGCTCCCGCTCGGGGACCGGTCCGGCGTCCAAGTAGCAGCGCGTCGCGGCGCCGGGCGCGACCTCCCGGATCGCGCTGGCCAGAAGCTCGAGCCGACGCCCGACCACGCGGTGATAATCAGCGGACCAGGCATACTGCGCGACCCTGCCAACCCTGACCCCGGGAGCGAGCCCGGGGTCCCCGGGGTCAGTGGCGTGGAAGTAGTTGGTGAGCGTCACCACGGCGACCTTGGCCTCCGGCAGGATGCGCTGCGGCTGTTTCCGCCGTGACGCCTGGCGGTGCAGATAGGTCATCGTGCCCGCATACCCCGCCGCGAGCCAGCGGTCGAGATCGTCGGCGTGCCGGTTTCGCTCGAGCGTCGCTATCCCCACGCCCGCGAACCCCAGCTCCATCGCCCGGCGCTTCACCGCCAAGTTTCCCGCTGGACTATTCACGCGCGACGCCTCGGGCTAGGACGGGCTACAGATGCATCGTCTCACGCCGCCAGCGTGCGAAGCGCACGACGTCCTCCACGGGTGGGACCGCGGCTTCGTCGCCGTATGCGGTAAACATCCGCCAGCGGACGTATTCGCGGGGCGGAACCGGGAGGAAGGGCGGGTGGCGGTACCAGTCGCGCGCGCGGAAACTCCAGGTGAGGCGTACCAGGTCCACGCCGAGACGCGGGTTCGCGGCTGCCCGGACGACGAGCCGTGCGAACAGTTTCGACCAAGGTGTGGAAATCTGCATTGTGTGAATCTAGCGCGAAGAAGTGCCGGGCGTGCTCGTCCTCCTGTATATTGACCGCCAATGGCCACCCCCCCAACCTCCGCCCCGGCAAGCGGTGCGCAAACATCGTCCCGGACCGCGGCTCATAGCCTCGCCCGTTACCGGGAGGAGTTTCCGATCTTCCGCGACAAGATCTACCTCAACACGTGCTCGCTCGGCGCTTTGGGGGAACGGACCCGCCGGAAGCTCGCCGAGTTCGTCGATCTGTGGCAATCGCGAGGGGCGTCGGCGTGGTACGACGTCTGGTGGGCGGCGCTCGGCGATCTGCGCCGGCGCTACGGCTCCCTGATCGGCGCAGCGCCGGAGGAGATCGCCCTCGCGCCGAGCATCTCGGTGGCGTTGTCGGTGGTGGCGGAGGCGGTGGACTATACCCGCCGGCCCAAGGTCGTGGTCACATCACTCGACTTCCCGACCGTCGCCTACCAATGGCTCGCCAAGCGGCAGCGTGGCGTGGAGGTCGTGGTGGTGGAGAGCCCCGATCGAGTCACGGTGCCGGTCGAGGCGATCGCCAGGGCCGTGGACCAGCGGACGGCGTTGGTCGCGACCTCGCACGTGTACTTCACGAGCGGCGCGATCCAGGACATCGGTGCCGTGGCGGACGTGGCGCATGCCAGGGGCGCGCTCTGTGTGATCGACGCATATCAATCGGTGGGGCAGGTGCCCCTGGCCGTGCATGCGACCGGCGTGGACTGCGTGACCGCGGGTGGCCTGAAATGGCTCTTGGGCGGCCCGGGAATCGTGTTCCTGTACGTGCGGGAGGAGCTGGCCCGCCGGCTCACGCCGGCGATCGCGGGCTGGTTCGGTCACAAGGATCAGTTCGCCTTCGAGCCCCGCTCGCTCGAGTGGCACGAGGACGCCCGGCGCTTCGAGTTGGGCACGCCGCCGCTCGCGGCGGTGTACGCGCAGCTCGGCGGCCTCGAGTACATCGAGGAGATCGGCGTGCCCGCCATCCGCGCGGTAACGGCGGCCCTCACCGAGGATCTCGTCGCCCGGGCCCGCGACCTCGGGCTCCGGCCGAAGGTAGCTGCGCGCGCGGAGGACCGCTCGGCGATCGTCATGCTCCCGGCGGCCGACCCCGCGGCGGCGGTCCGCCGGCTCGATGCGGCCGGGATCATCGCGGATGCGCGGCCGGGGCACGTCCGGCTCTCGCCGTTCTTCTACAACCTGCAGGAGGACCACGTCTCCGCACTCGAGAGGCTCGCGGCGCCGGGGGCCTGATCCATGCCTGCACGCGAGGACTTCCTGCGCGGCCCGCGCATCGATCCCAGGCCCATCACGGGCCGGGAGAGCGTCCCGGAGCTGGTGGACAACGCCTTCCTCGCCTACAACGCCGGGCGCCTGGCCGATGGTTGCCGGCTCTTCACCCAGCTGATGCTCGAGGACGCAGTGACCGTGGGGATGAGCCTCACCGGCGCGATGACGCCGGCCGGGCTCGGGATGTCCACCATCATCCCTATGATCGAGGCGGGGTTCATCGACTGGATCGTCTCGACCGGGGCGAACCTGTATCATGACGCGCATTTCGGCCTCGGGCTCGCCATGCACAAGGGCACGCCTTTCGCCGACGACGTGGAGCTCCGCGAGCACGGTGTCGTCCGCATCTACGACGTCTTTTTCGATTACGAGGTGCTGCTCTCGACCGACGCGTACATCCGCCAGGTGTCGGCGCGCCCCGAGTTCCAGCGTTCGATGAGCACGGCCGAGTACCACTACCTGCTGGGCGGTTTCATCCTCGAGCGCGAGCAGGCGCTCGGGATCTCGCGCAAGTCGCTGCTCGGCGTTGCGCACGAATGCGGCGTCCCGATCTACACCTCGTCTCCGGGCGATTCGTCCATCGGCATGAACGTCGCCGAGCAGGCGCTGGCCGGCTCGCGGTTGCGGCTCGACGTGAGCGCCGACGTGAACGAGACTGCGGCGATCGTGCTTCACGCCAAGGGGCATGGAGGCAGGAGCGGCGTGCTCATCATCGGCGGCGGGAGCCCCAAGAACTTCGTGCTGCAGACCGAGCCCCAGATCCAGGAGGTGCTGGGGATCGCCGAAACGGGACACGACTACTACCTGCAGATCACCGACGCCCGCCCCGACACCGGTGGGCTCTCCGGCGCCACGCCGTCCGAGGCGGTGAGTTGGGGGAAGGTGGACCCCGATCGCTTGCCGGAGACGGTCGTCTGCTACGTCGACAACACGGTGGGCTTTCCGATCCTCGCCGCGTACGCTCTCGCCAAGCGCGGGCCCCGCCGCCTCAAGCGCCTGTATCACAGGCGCGAGGAGATGATGCGGACGCTGACGGAGGCCTACCACCAGGCGAAGGCGGATCGCGATGCGCGCGCGGAGCCGAAGCCTGTCGCGCGCACGCCCTGAGCCGAGTCGCGAGGGGAAGGGCGCCGGGGCGTACGCGGCCTACGCCCTGGGCTTGCTCACGCTGATCAACCTGCTGAACTACACCGACCGAAACGTCATCTACGCTCTGTTCGAGCATATCAAGCTGGAGCTGCAGCTCTCGGATCAACAACTGGGCTGGCTCGGCTCGGCCTACGTCATCGTCCTGTCCCTCGCCGCGCTGCCACTCGGCGTGGTGGGGGACCTCAAGTCACGCCGCGCCGTGATCGCGTTCGGCGTGGGGCTGTGGAGCGCGTTCACGGCCCTCGGCGCCGTCATCGGCCGCTTCTGGCAGCTGCTCCTGTGCCGCTCGTTGGTGGGCGTGGGCGAGGCAGGCTACGGGCCCGCGGCGCAGGCGCTCATCGCGGAGTACTACCGAGGCCGCCGCCGCGCCTTCGCGATCGGGGTCTACTCCGTGGGCATGGCGTTCGGCGGCGTGCTGGGGATCTGGGCGGGCGGGGTGCTGGCCGCACGGTTCGGGTGGCGGGTGGCGTTCCTGGCGCTGGGTGCGCCGGGGTTCGTGCTGGCGCTGCTCGCTTCGCGGCTGCGCGAGCCGCGTCGCCAGCCGCCC
>DATDFP010000058.1:0-2134 GCA_036522535.1 Gemmatimonadales bacterium | reverse complement strand
AAGTCCACGCTCGTCAGCGACATCTTGTACCGCGCGCTCGCCCGCCATTTCTACCGCGCCAGGGTGCTCCCGGGGGCCCACGACCGGATCGAAGGGCTCGACCGGATCGACAAGGTGATCGACATCGACCAGAGCCCCATCGGCCGGACGCCCCGCTCGAACCCCGCGACGTACAGCGGGCTGTTCACGCCGATCCGCGAGCTGTTCACCTACCTTCCGGAATCGAAGCTCCGCGGCTACGGGCCGGGCCGGTTCTCGTTCAACGTGAAGGGCGGGCGCTGCGAAGCGTGCCAGGGGGACGGGTTGGTGAAGGTCGAGATGCACTTCCTCCCCGACGTGTACGTCCCGTGCGAGGTCTGCAAGGGGCGGCGCTACAACCGGGAGACGCTCGAGGTCCGATATAAAGGAAAGTCCATCGCCGACGTGCTCGAAATGTCGGTGGCCGAAGCGCTCGACTTCTTCGAGAACCAGCCGCGCATTCGGGCGAAACTGGAGCTTCTGAACGACGTAGGACTGGGGTATATCCACCTCGGCCAGTCCGCGACAACCCTGTCGGGCGGCGAGGCGCAGCGGGTGAAGCTCGCGACCGAACTGGCCAAGCGCGACACGGGGCGCACGCTCTACATCCTGGACGAGCCGACGACGGGACTGCACTTCGAAGACGTACGCCTGCTCCTCGAGGTGCTCCACCGCCTCGTGGACAAAGGCAATACGGTGGTTGTCATCGAGCACAATCTCGACGTCGTGAAGACCGCCGACTGGGTCATCGACCTGGGTCCGGAGGGCGGATCGGCGGGGGGGACCGTGGTCGCGGCAGGGACCCCGGAGCAGGTGGCGGGGGTCAGGGGCTCGCACACCGGCCGGTTCCTCCGCAAGGTGCTGGCGGTCGGTGATTAGGACCGTAGGTTGCTAGGGGTGCGAGACTGACGGGATGGATATGGAAGGGGTGCTCGCCATCATCTTCATTTTTGGGGGTGGGTCTCTCTTTCTGCTCGCCCTCTCGCCGGTGGGGAAGGCGTTCGCCGAGCGGATCCGGCGCCAGGGCGGTGCGGCCCTCCCCGAAGACGTCAGAGCGGAGCTCGACGCGCTCCGCTCGGACCTGTCGAGTGAGGTGCAACAGCTCCGCACCGAGGTGGGCGAGCTGAGCGAGCGCATGGACTTCGCCGAGCGGCTGTTGGCGAAGCAACGCGAGGCCGACCGGCTCGCGCCGCCGGGAGCGCGCTAATGCCCCCCGAGGCGATCGCGTTCCTCTCGGTCGTCACGCTGATCGGTGGCTTCGCGCTGCTGATGCCGGTGGTTCGGGCATTGGCCGAGCGCCTTCGGCCCAGGCAGGAGTCGGGAAACAGGGAGGAGCTCCAGGCGATGCGTGAGGACGTGGCGCAGGAGGTCCAACAGGTGCGCCGCGAGGTCGCGGAGCTGAGCGAGCGCGTGGACTTCACCGAGCGGCTGTTGGCCAAGCAGCGTGAGGCCGAGCGCCTCGGGCCGCCCGGCTGACGTGGACCCTGCCACGTTGGGAGTCCTGATCCCGATCGTTGCCGTCGGGGGCTTCTTCGCGTGGATGATCGCGCTGACGGTGAGCAAGGCATACGCGGCGAAGCTCGCGGCGCAGACCCGGGTGATTCCCCAGGCTGGCGCGGGCCAGGAGGAGGTGCTCGCGGCGGTGGAAGAGCTGCGTCGGGAGGTGGCGGAGCTGGCGGAGCGGGTAGATTTTACCGAACGCTTGCTCGCCAGGCCGCGCGCCGAGGAGGGGCAGGCGCCGCCCCGCTGAACGGGGGAAACGCTTGCCAGCGGAAGGCGTACGCATGATTCAAGGGCCGCCGCCCATGCATCTGGACCCGAACTTCATGCTCGACCAGATGATGCCGGTGATCGCGCTCGTGGTAGTGTTCCTGGGTCTGCGGTGGGTCTTCCGCTCCCCCGTCGGCGAGGCGATCGCCGAACGGATCCGGATGCGCGTGCGGGGGCGCTGGGGCGTGACGGGCGAGGATCCGCAGCGCGTGGCGGCGCTGGAGGAGCAGGTATCGCACCTTCAGGGTCAGGTCTCGGAGCTCGCGGAGCGATTAGATTTTGCCGAGCGGCTGCTCGCCGAGCGGCGGGAGCGCAAGTTGGGCGCGGGGCCATGAGGGCCCGCCAG
>DATDFP010000057.1:0-5276 GCA_036522535.1 Gemmatimonadales bacterium | reverse complement strand
CGTGCGCCAGGCGGGCGACCTGCTCAGACCCGCTCGGCCGCCTGCCAGCTCGCCGTGATGCCACCACTCGACTCCGGGTAGTCGATGCGGTTGTGGTACATCCCGCCGATGATGCGCACGAACTCCTGCTTCACCTGCTCGAGCTGCTGAAGCGTGATCGGCACGTCGTCGAGCTGGCCGCCGTTGAGCTTGCTCCGCACGATGTGGTCGATGACCTCCTCGATCTTCTGCGGCGTGAGCTCCTCGAGGACGCGCAGCGCCGCCTCGACCGAGTCCGCGAGCATCGTGATGGCGGTTTCCGGCGAGCGCGGCCGGGGGCCGGGATAGGTGTAGTCTCGGGGGTTCGGGGGGCCGCCGTCGCCGCTCTTGATCGCGCGGTCGAGGAAGTAGGTGATCTCCATGGTGCCGTGATGCTCGGGGATGAAGGCGGCGACCGCATCGGGAAGCGCGGCCTCGCGGGCCAGCGCGAGCCCGTCGGTCACGTGCGCTCTGATGATCTGCGCCGATTGGTGCGGCTTCAGCCGGTCGTGCGGGTTGTTGCCGCGCGTCTGGTTCTCCACGAAGTACTGCGGGTTCCTGATCTTGCCGATGTCGTGGTAGTAGCAGCCCACGCGCCCGAGCAGTCCGTTGGCGCCGATGCGGTTGCAGGCCGCCTCGACGAGGTTCGCCATCGCCACGCTGTGGGCATACGTCCCGGGCGCCTCGAGGGAGAGGCGTCGCAGCAGCGGCCGGCTCGGGTCCGACAGCTCGAGCAGCGTGATGTCCGTGGTGATGTGGGTCAACGACTCGGCGGCCGGGAGGAGCATGTAGGTGAAGCCCGCGGACACGAGGGCCTGGCCGGTTCCGAGCAGTGCGACGGTGCCGATCGCGCTCACCGTCCAGCTCGCCGCCATGCCCAGGGCGAGCGCGCCGATCAGGTAGGCGGCGCCGACGATCGCCGCCGCGGCCAGCAGGTTGCTGCGACGCCGCAGGGCCCGGATCGAGAGGGCGGCGGTGACTCCGCCCACGTTGCACAGGAACAGGGCGGGAACGTCGTGGAATACCGGCTGCACCCCGATCACCGCCGCCAGGATCATGGCGCCGATCAACGACACGCGGCCGTTGAACAGCACCGTGAGCGTCATCGCCTGAAACGAGAGCGGTATGAGCTCCGGATGCCCCGGTTCCGCCCGCGCCACGACCGCGGCCCCGACGATGCTCATCGCGAACAGACAGCCGACCAGGCCGACCTGGCGCAGGTCGCCGTACGTCTCGCGGCGATAGAAAACCATGAGCACCCAGAAGATGCCGAGCAGCAACGCATCGCGGAGCATCGGGCCGAACACGCCACCCGGGGAGCGGCTGGTCGCCGCCCCGCGCCGCACGAGGTCGTTGTACAGCGCCACGAGCTTTTCGTGCGCTTCGTTGGTCACGACCTCGTGGGCGCCCACGATTCGGTCGCCGCCGCGCACGATGTACTTGTTCGGATCCACGCCCCGCCGCAGCTCGTCCCGGCGGCGCTCCGCCTCGAGCACGTTGGGCACCAGCGTGGGCCGGAAGAAATGGTCCGCCAGCCGCATGTACACGGACACGCCGGCGGTCGAGCCCTTGTCGGGCGGCATGGCGCGGGCCCGGGCGAGGTACGCCTCGTACGTCAGGACCTGGTCGCGCGGCACGGTCGCTTCGGAGGAGCCGCGCCGCACGATGAGCTCGGGTGCGCGCTCCTGCTGGAGCACGCCCGGTCCGGTCACGCCGAGGGCGAGGGTACGCTCGAACAGGTCGCGGAGCCCTTGCTCGAGAACGGCGCGGTGGCCGCTCTGGGCGAGGTAGGCCGCCTCGGGCGGCCTCAGGTCCACGCCCTGGTCCTTCGCGAGGCGCAGGATCGCCGACGGGCCGCCCTGGCCGGCGGCGGTCTGGGTCGCGCTGAAGAACGCGTGCATGGCGATCGTGGCGCTGTCGAGCGCGCGCTGCTGAAACTCGTAGACCGGCTTCACCGTGCTCGCGAGCGCTTCGGCCTCACTGGCGAGCTCATGGTCCGACTTGTTGACGGGGAACGTGAATGGCGCGAGCACATCACGCTCGGACACCGCCCCGGGATCGAGCAGCGGCGCGACATTGCCCGCAGTGGACGGGAACGCTGCGTACGCGAGCGCGGCGAGCGCGGCGACCCACCACCAGCGGGCGCCGTGATAGCGCACCTGCTGCTTCGTCGGGAGCCTCATGCTAGCCCTGCGCGTCCTCGGCGTACGCCCGGATGATGTCGCGGACGAGCCGGTGGCGCACGACGTCGGCTTCGCCGAGGTAGCAGAAGCCGATGCCCTCGATGCCCGGGAGGATCCGCTCGATTTGGAGCAGCCCCGAGTCCTCACGGTTGGTGAGGTCGATCTGCGTCTTGTCGCCCGTGATCACCGCCCGTGAGTTCACCCCCAGGCGGGTGAGGAACATCTTCATCTGCATGCCGGTGGCGTTCTGGGCCTCGTCGAGGATCACGAACGCGTCGGACAGGGTGCGGCCGCGCATGTAGGCGAGCGGGGCGATCTCGATGACTCGGGCTTCGATCGCCCGCTGCACCCGCTCGCGCGGCATCATGTCCTCGAGCGCGTCGTACAGCGGCCGCAGGTAGGGGTCCACCTTGTCCTGCACGTCGCCCGGGAGGAACCCGAGACTCTCGCCTGCCTCGACCGCCGGGCGGGCGAGCACGATGCGGCGCACCCGCTTGCGCGCCAGGCCGTCCACCGCGGCGGCCACGGCGAGATAGGTCTTTCCCGTGCCGGCGGGGCCGATCCCCACGACGATGTCCTGTTTGGCGATCGCCTCGAGGTACTCGCGCTGGCCCGCGGTCTTCGGCTGGATCACCCGCCGCAGCCCGGGGAGGATGATCTTGAACTCGCCGTCCTTGGCGCGGCCCGGCGCGCCGTGGGACTCCTCTTCGACGAGCCGCTCGACGTCCTCGACATCCACGATCTCGCCCACGCGCGCGAGATCCACGAGGGCCTGCGCCACCGGCGTCGCCCGTTCCACCGCACGGAGCGGCCCCTGGAGCATGAGGGTGTCGCCGCGCAGCGACACCCGCACGCCCAGTCGCTTCGCCAGCTCCACCAGGTTGCCGTCGTTCACGCCGGCGAGCGCGAACGAATCCACGCCCTCGGTCGACAGGCGGTGAATGATTTCGTCGCTCATCGCTCGATCGCGATGTGCAGGGCCGCCAGGTCCGCCGGGTTCGCCGGCGCGGGCGCGCCCTCGAACAGCGCACGGGCCGCCGTGGTCTTCGGGAACGCGATCACGTCGCGCAGCGAGCCCGCGCCAGCGAGGAGCATCACCACGCGGTCGAACCCGATGGCGAAGCCGCCGTGCGGGGGCGCGCCCGCCTGCAGTCCGCTCAGCAAGAACCCGAACCGCGCCTCGGCATCCTCGGGGGAAATGCCCAGGCGCGCGAGGACGGTCCGCTGGAGCGCCGGGTCCGTGATCCGGATCGAGCCCGAGCCGAGCTCGGTGCCGTTGTAGACCGCGTCATAATGGAGCGCGCGGCACTCGAACGGCTCGGCCTCCAGCCGCTGCACGTCGTCCGGATGCGGCGCGGTGAACGGATGATGCGCGAACACCGGCTTCCCCGTCTCCGGGTCGGGCTCGAACAGCGGAAAGTCCACGACCCAGCAGAACGCGTGCACCGCCTTCGGGGCCGGAGCGAGTCGCCGGATGACCTCCTGGCGCACCCGGTCGAGCACGGGCGACGTCACGCGGTCGGGGCCCGCGGCGAAGAGGGCGGCGTCGCCATCCCCCACGCCGAGCTGCCCCAGCGTCTCCACGGTGAAGTGCTTCGCCACGGACCCTGAGATCTGGTCGCCCTGCCGCTTCACCCACGCCAGCCCCGAGCCGCCCAGCCGCTTCGCCGTCTCGGCGAGCGCGTCCACGTCCTTGCGCGTCAGGGCGCCGCCGCCCTGCACCGCGAGCCCGCGCACGCGCGCCCCGTCCTCTCGGGCGGACTCGAAGAACGGCACGCGCAGCAGCCGGGCCTCCGCGGTCCAATCTGCGATCGGGAGATCCCAGCGCAGATCGGGCTTGTCCGTTCCGTACCGCTCCATCGCGTCGCGCCACAGGATCCGGGAAAAAGGCCGCGCGATCCGGTGCCCGGCCTCCTCCCACAGCGCGACGAGCACAGCTTCGACGAACCCGAGCACGTCCTCCATCTCCACGAACGAGGCCTCGAGGTCGATCTGCGTGAATTCCGGCTGCCGGTCGTTACGCAGGTCCTCGTCGCGAAAACAGCGCGCCAGCTGGAAATAGCGGTCGAACCCCGACACCATGAGCAGTTGCTTGTAGAGCTGTGGCGACTGTGGCAGGGCGTAGAACTCGCCCGGGTGCACGCGCGACGGCACGAGGTAGTCGCGCGCGCCCTCCGGCGTGGGCTTGGTGAGGATCGGAGTCTCGATCTCGAAGAAGTCGAGGTCGGACAGCGTCTTCCTGGCCCGCTGTAGCAGGCGGTGCCGGAGCGCAAGGTTGGCCTGCATCTCGGGCCGGCGCAGGTCGAGGTGCCGGTATCTCAGACGAAGCTCCTCGGCCGGCGGCTCCTCGCCCTTCGCGCGCGTCACCGGGATCGCCGGCGTCACGGCCGGGCCGACCACGACCAACCTCGCCGGGTGCACCTCGACCTCACCCGTGGCGAGCTCCGGGTTCTTCATGTTCGGCGGTCGCGCGAAGACCTCGCCCTCGACCTCGACGACGGTCTCGCTCGCCAGCGCGGCGGCGGCACGACGCACCCCTTCGGGCGCGCCGGGGCCCACCGCCAGCTGCACGATCCCCGCGCGGTCGCGCAGGTCGATGAAAACGATGCCGCCGAGGTCACGGCGGCGGTCCACCCAACCGCCCAGCCGCACCCGCTCCCCCACATGCTGCGCCCGCAACTCGCCGCAGCGGTGCGTGCGCCGGGAGGTCCGACCCGCGCTTTCTATGTTACCTCCGCTTCGCACAGCACGGTGTAGAACTCTTCCGGGCTCCTCGCGCCGAGCAAACGGCCTCTGATCGGCTCCCGGCGCACCAAGCGAGAAATGCGGCTCAGCACCTTGACGTGCGCTCCAGCGCAGGACTCTGGGCCGGCGAGCAGGAAGAACAGCCGCACCGGTTCCCCGTCCACCGTCTCGTACGGCACCGGCGCAGGGGTCGTCCCCGCAACGACAGCGAGCGAGGACAACGCCGGCGTCTTGCCGTGAGGCACCGCTACGCCGTAGCCGATTCCAGTCGGAAACTGCCGCTCCCGCTCGAGAATTGCCTCCAACACGTCGTCCCTGGTGTCGCCCCCG
>DATDFP010000056.1:0-3857 GCA_036522535.1 Gemmatimonadales bacterium | reverse complement strand
GTCGTAGCGCGCCGCGGCCGGGACCGTGTCCACGCGCCGGGCGTGGCCGGCGAGCCGCGCGACGAGCTCCGCGTTCGCGCACCAGCCGTCGGTCCTGAGCAGCGGCGCACCGTCCGGGCGGAGCGCTTGCCGCAGCACGATGAGCCGTAGTGCGAGGAACCCGGAGAGCGGGTCCTTGACGCCCGGCACGCGGAGCAGCCGGGGCATCCAGAGCCGGGCCCACCTCAGGCCCAGCGGCGCCGTGCCGCGCTGCTCCACGAGCTCCGCCACCACGAGATCGGCGCCCGCCTCGATGCGCTTCACCATCTCGTCCATGCCCTCTGGGGGGTGCACGAAATCGGCGTGCAGCGTGACGACACAGTCACGCTTGGGGCGGTCGGACTGCCGGAGCGCGAGCCGAAGTAGCTCTTCCAGGCTCCTCGCGTAACCCTGGCGCTCCCGGTGCGTGACGACGCTCATAGGGAGCACCTTGGCATAGGCTGCCAGCACGTCACCCGTACCATCGGTCGAGGCGTCGTCCAGCACCAGGAGCTGATACTCGCGGGGAAAGGCGGTGAAAACCTGCCGCACTTTCCACAGCACCAACCCCGCGGTGCGGGCCTCGTTGTGCACCGGTACGCAGACGTAAATCATGGCCCTGCAATCTAGACCAGCGAGCGATAGACGGCCAAGACGCCGGTGGCCATGGCGGAGGCCGTGAACTGCGGAGGCAGGGCGGGAGGGGAAGGGGCCGGTTGATCGAGTGCCCGCACGACTTTGCGGGCCAGCGCGTCGGCGTCGCCCACCGGGACCAGCCACTCGCCGGGCACGACCTCGGACAACCCGCCCCCGCTCGCGGCGACGACGGGCTTGCCGAGGGCAAGGGCTTCCAGGACGGCCGTGCCCAGACCTTCCTCTCGCGACGACATCACGCAGACGTGCGCTTCGCGCAGCAGGGCCTGCGGGTGACCGACGTGACCGGCCAGGTGCACGCGGTCGCCAACGCCGAGCGCGCGGATCTCCGCCTCCAGCGCCCGCCGCTCCCGCCCTTCGCCGGCGATGATCCAGTGCAGGTCCGGGCGGAGCTCGCGGGCGCGCGCGGCGCTGCGGACCAGCGTGAGTTGGTCCTTTGGGGGCTCCAGGGCTGCCAGGTTGACGGCGAGCGGCGCGTTCCACGCAAGCCCGAGGCGCGACCGGATCTCGAGCGGGGGGAAGGCCGAGGCGGCCCGACGCACCTCCTGCGGATCGATGCCCGACGGAACGAGGGTGACGACTGCCGGGGGGACGCCATCCGCGAGGAGCCCGGCTCTGACGGCTTGGGAAATGGCGACGATGTGGTCGGCGCGCCGCCAGGTGCGACTGCTCCGGACCGGGAAGACGACCCGACGCGTGGCCACCAGGACCGGCCGGACGTAATCTTGTAGACGCCGCCGGTGGCCCGGGAGGAGGTACGGGGGCCAGAGCCACATCCAGGCCTGCCACAACTCGATGCCCCCGAGAGCTGCCAGCGCGATCCCCAGGGCGTGGCTGTCGTGGGCGTGGAGGATGTGGGGTCGAAATTCCAGGACCGCCTGGCGCAGGCCCCCTCCCGCTGCCGGGTCGAGGCCAAACCGCCATGGCACGCGGCGGACGGGAACGCCCTCGGCGGCTACTCGCCGCGCCAGCTCGCTCCCGCCCTTCGTAACGAGGAGTTGCTGGACGTCCGGCTCCCGGGCGAGCTCCCGCGCGAGCAGGCGGACCTGGTTCTGACCGCCCCGATACTCGCGGCCGGAATCGACGTGCAGGACGCGCACCGGAGGGGAAGGAAGGAAACGGGGGGAGGGCGCGGGGGAGGCGATCAGGCTGGCTGCCGTGCGCTCTGGTTCGCGGCGTGGCTGAGGACCTGGCGCAGCTCGGCGAGCGTGAACGGCTTGTGCAGGTAAGGCCGGTGGAGATCCTCCAGGAACTGGAGGGTGTCGCCGCGCACCGTGTCGCCGGTGGCGAAGACGATTCGGTCCGCGGCGCGCCGGTCGCGGCGGGCGAGCTGGGTGTACATCTCGCGACCCGACAGGTGCGGCATGCGGAGGTCGCAGATGATGACGTCGAACGCCCCCGCCAGGGCGCGCTCCAGGGCGTCACCGCCGTCGCTCGCCAGCTCGACGGTGTGCCCCCAGCTCTCGAGCGTGGCGCGCATGTAGTGGAGGATGTGCGGCTCGTCGTCCACGACCAGCACGTGCAGCGGCTTCAAGTCCGCGACGGGCGCCGGGACCGTTTCCACAGGGCCCGAGCTCGCCCCGATCGGGAGGTCGACCGTGAACGTGGCGCCCGCGCCCGGCTTCCTATCGAGGAAGATGCGGCCGCCGTGTTCCTTCACGATGCCCTGGCAGATGGACAGCCCGAGCCCCGTCCCTTCGCCCTCGCCCTTCGTCGTGAAGAACGGCTCGAAGATGCGCCCGACTATCTCCTCCGGGACTCCGGGGCCGCTGTCGGTCACGCTCACGGCGATCCGATCGCCCACCCGCTTGGCGCTGATCCAGATGTGGCCGCCCGGCGCGTCGCTCGCGATCGCCTGATTCGCGTTGTTCAAAAGGTTCAGGAACACGTGCTTGAGCTGGTTCGCGCTAGCCTCGACCTCCGGGAGGTCGTGCTCCACTTCGAGGGTCGCCTCCACGTTGTTCGCCATGAGCTGGTTCTTGACCAGTACGAGCGTCGACTCGAGGATCGGCTTGAGCGACTGGAGCTTCCGCCCCTCCGCCTGGGTGCGGGCGAACGATAGCAGGTTCTTGACGATAGTAGCGGCCCGCTCGGCCTCCTGGCGGATCACCTGGAGCGGCTCGACCAGGGCCGGCGGGATCTCCCCGACCTCCGCGAGGAAGTCCGAGAACCCCACGACGGAGGCGAGCGGGTTGTTCAAGTCGTGAGCTACGCCGGCGATCAGTTGACCGATCGCCGACATCTTCTCGGCCTGTACGAGCTGCTCCTGAAGCCGGCGCCGCTCGCTCTGGTCGTCGAACACGAGGACGGCCGAGCCCGGCTCGGCCATGGGAACGATGGTGAGGGTGTGGATCCGGTCGCCCGCCTTCACCTCCAGGGAGGTAGCGGCCGGCTCGGCGAGGGCGCGCGCCACGGGATCCGACCATGCAGGCGGCAGGAGGGTGAGCCAGGAGCGGCCCGGGATCGCGGTCACGGGCGTCTGAACCAGCTCGGCGAAGACGCGGTTGGCGCGACGCACCACGCCGTGGTCGTCCACCATGCAGACGGCCTGGTGGATCGCGTCGACTGTCTCGTCCCATTCCCGCCTGGCGTTCGAGAGCAGCTCCACCAGGCGGGCGTTCTCGAGCGCGATCGCCGCCTGCGCGAGCACGGTGGTGACGATCGCGAGCGCGGCGTCCCCGAAGGCGCCGGCGCGGTCGCTCTCCAGGCAAACGGCGCCCATGGCGCGGCCCGCCGCCACGAGCGGCGCGCCGATCCAGGAGGTGGGAGGCTCCCGGTTCAGCTCGGTGCCGTACCGCCGGGCCTGCTCCCCCACGTCGCGAGGGAAAACCAGCGGCCCGCGCCGGAGCGCGAGCAGCAGCAGGGGATCGTTAGTGCTAGTGGGGACCGGGCCGGTGTCATGGGTCACAGCGAGCCCATTCGTTTGCGCATCTAGTAAGGCGACGCAGAAGCGGTCTGGCCGGAGGAGCTGGCTCAGTGTTTGCGTTACGATCTCGAGCAGGGCGGCGGGGCGAGAGGCGCCGGCCAGCTCCTGCGAGAGCGCCGTCAGCCGCGCGAGTGCGTCCGTCGCGCGTGGGGTATGAAGGTCAGAAGGAGGCTCGGGCATGATCTTGGCCAACGTTCGCGGTCGCCTGCGCGCGCAGGATCTCCGGGTAGTCGCGGCCGCCCTCGCAAGGGGGGACCCG
>DATDFP010000055.1:0-12394 GCA_036522535.1 Gemmatimonadales bacterium | reverse complement strand
GGCGAGTGGCCGGGGCGCGTAGCGCCGCGACGATGTAGTCCGCCGCGGCCTGCTCCAGCCCGTCCAGGCGATCGGGACCGAGCTTCCACAACCGCTCGGCGAGGGGGGCGCGGAGGAACCGGACCACGGCGTCGTTCACGGCGCGCGCTACTTGGGCGCGGAAGTCCGCCGACCGCATCACCTCGGCGAACTCGGCCAATCCGTCGCCCTCCAGGCTGTCGAGGACCCGATCGATGCGTTGCTCGGTCACCACGAGCTTGGCCATCACCCGCTCGTGCAGCATCAGGTCCCTGATGGCACGGTCGAGGAATTTCTTGAGCGCGACGCGAATCCGCTGCCGGGCCACGGGATCGGCGAGCAAGCCGCTCAGCTGCTCCACCGCAACCGGCAGGTAGTCGGAGATCGCCTGCTCGAGGGCGGCCACCAGGCCGTGCGGCAGCCGGTCGAGCAGCGGCCGCTCGTCACGGAGCAGGCGCGCCCGTTGCGCCGCCACGAACTCGCGCACTGCTCGTTCGAGTTCGGGCCGGCCGAGGCCTTCGTCCACCCAGCGGTCGAGCGCGACGTATTGTTCCACCGCCGCCTCGAAACCCGACCCCTCCAGAAACTCGGCGAGCCGCTCGGCGAGCCGCTCCGCGAGCGGCGCGAGCGCGCGCTCGAGCTCCGCTACGAGCGGCGCGGGCACCTCCTCCCGTAGCGGGCCGTGGGACGTGTTGATGGCCTTGTCGAGCAACATGGCGATGGCCCGGTCGAACGCCTCCCGCAGCCCGGGGGCCGTGAGCTGGCGGGCGAGATCCTCTTCGGTGAGCAGGCGCTGGCCCACGGTTTTCCCGATGCTCTTCGCCAGGCGCGCCCGGTTCTTCGGGATCGCGCCCTGGAGCTTGAAGTACCCAATCCCGCGCGCTTCGTAGGGGTGGAACAGCATCCAGACGGCTACGGCGTTCGTGATTCCGCCCGAGAGCGCGCCCACGCCCACCGTGATGAAGGCTTGCAGCCAGACCGGTTCAGCCACAGGGCCCAAATAACACAGCCACTTGGATTTCGGCAACCCGCTAACTAGTTTTGATGGCTTATGTTTACGGCCCTCTCCGACCAGATTGCCACCGTCCTCAAGCGGCTCACAGCTCGTGGCGTGCTCTCGGACGGGGACGTGACGGACGCGCTCCGGGAGATCCGGCGCCACCTGCTCGAGGCCGACGTCAGCTTCGAGGTCACGCAGGGGTTCGTCGAGCGGGTGCGGGAGCGGGCCATCGGCGCGATTCAGGTGAAGTCGGTGAGCCCCGGTCAGCAGGTCGTGAAGCTCGTCCACGACGAGATCGCGCGAATGCTCGGTGCGGCCGTTGGGCCCGATGGCCGGCTCGCAGGATCACACCGGCCTGTGCCCCTGCAGTTCGCCTCGGTGGGGCCGACGGTGATCCTGCTGGTCGGGCTCCAGGGCTCGGGGAAGACGACGACTGCGGCGAAGCTCGCGTGGCGCCTGAAGCTCGAGCACAAGGCGCCGTGCCTCGTGGCGGCGGATCCGTACCGGCCGGCGGCACGGGAGCAGCTCGAGCAACTGGGCGAGCGGGTCGGCGTGCCGGTATTTCCCGGGAAACGGGAAACGGGAAACGGGAAACCTGTCGTGGACGTGGTCCGCGAGGCGCTGCGCGACGCCGAGGCGGAGCGCTGCCGCACGGTCGTCGTGGACACCGCCGGGCGGCTGCAGATCGACGCGGAGCTCATGGACGAGCTGCGGGCCTTGAAGGGGGCCCTGAGTCCGCGGGAAGTGCTGCTCGTGGCGGACGCGATGACGGGGCAGGACGCCGTACGCATCGCGCGCGGCTTCCACGAAGGCGTCGGGCTGACGGGTGTGATCCTGACGAAGCTCGATGGCGACGCACGCGGCGGCGCCGCTCTGTCGATCAACGGCGTGACCGGCGTGCCGATAAAGTTCGTCGGCACAGGCGAGCACGTCGGGGCGGGGAATGCCCCGCCCGACCTGGAGCCGTTCGACGCCGTGCGCATGGCGGGTCGGATCCTGGGTCAGGGCGACGTGGTGGCGTTGGTGGAGCGCGCCGCGGCGGTGGTGGATGGGGAGGAGGCGAAGCGCCTCGAGCGCAAGGCGCGCTCGAAAAAGGGGATGGACCTCGAGGATTTCCTCGTTGCGCTGCGCCAGATGCAGCAGATGGGGCCGCTCAAACAGGTGCTCGGGCTCCTGCCAGGCGTGCCCGCGAAGGCGCTCCAGGGTCTCCGAGGGGATGAGCGGCGCGTCAAGCACGTCGAGGCGATTGTGCTCTCGATGACCCCAGACGAGCGGGCCGATCCGTCCGTGCTCAATGGGTCGCGGCGCTTGCGGATCGCGAAGGGATCGGGGCGGCCGGTGCAGGAAGTGAACAGGCTGCTGGAGCAGTTTCAGCAGATGCGCAAGCTTCTGAAAAGGACCTGAGAAACTATGGCGACTCGCATTCGCCTGCGGCGCGTGGGGCGGAAGGGACAGAGTTATTTCCGGATAGTGATCGCGGACCAGCGGGCCGCGCGCGACGGGCGGTTCGTGGCCACGATCGGGCACTACAACCCTCGCACCAACCCCGCCAGGGTCGAGGTGAACGCGGAGCAAGCGCTGGCATGGCTGGCGAAGGGAGCGCAGCCGACCGACACGGTCCGCTCGCTCTTGAAGAAGGCGGGAGTCCTGAGCCGACGGCCCGCGTAGTCGCGCGGCTGCGCAAGCCGCACGGGCAGAAGGGGGAGGTGGCGATCCACCCCCTCGTTCCGAACCCGGGCAGCGTCTTCGCCCCCAGGGCGCGGCTATACGTGGTAACCGAGGACCGTAAGGTGGTGGCGGGTCCGCTGGTCGTGGCGCGGCGCCGTGCCTACCACCGGGACTGGCTGCTCGGGTTCGTGGGAGTCACGTCGCGGGCGGCGGTCGAGCCGTGGCGGGACCACTTCATCGCCGTGGAAGACGGCCGTGCTGACGATTAACGTCGTGACACTCTTCCCGGAGGTGTTCGCGGCGCCCTTTGGGGTCAGTATTCCGGGTCGCGCCGCCGAGCGGGGGCTGGTCCGCTACCGCCTGGTGCAATTGCGCGACTACACGCACGACCGGCACAAGACCGTGGACGACTATCCGTACGGGGGCGGTGCCGGGATGGTGCTCAAACCCGAGCCCTTTTTCGAGGCGGTGGAGGACTTGCGGGCGGGCCCGCCGATCGTGCTGCTGTCGGCTCGCGGCCGGCCGTTCTCGCACGAGGTGGCGGTGCGGTTCGCGGTTGGGGAAGAGCTCACGCTGCTGTGCGGCCACTACAAGGACGTGGATCAGCGCGTGGCGGATGGGCTCGGCGCTGAGGAGTTGTCGATCGGGGACTTCGTGCTGTCGGGCGGCGAGCCGGCAGCCTTGTGCGTGGTGGACGCCGTGGTGCGCCTCCTTCCGGGTGCGCTCGGAGACCACGAGTCGGCGGCCGGCGACTCGCATTACGACGGGTTGCTCTCGCCGCCGAGCTACACGCGCCCGCCGAGCTATCGCGGAATGGACGTGCCGGCAGTATTGTTGAGCGGCGATCACGAGAAGATTGCGGCCTGGCGCGCCGCGGAAGCCGTGCGGTTGACGCGCGAGCGGCGGCCCGACCTGTGGGCCAAACATCTAGACGCACAGACGCAATAGACGCACAGACGCAGTAGACAGACGCAATAGGCGCACAGACGCAGTAGACAGACGCAATAGACGCGCAGACGCTCGAGGGGGATTGAGGGGACAGGGCATGGACCGACTGAGAACGATCGAGCGGGAGGGAGTGAAGACCAACCTTCCCGCGTTCGATCCCGGCGACACGATCCGCGTGATGGTGCGCGTGCGCGAGGGCGACAAGGAGCGGCTGCAGGCATTCGAAGGCGTGTGCATCGCGCGGCGCGGCGGCGGAATCAACGCGACCTTCACGGTGCGCAAGATCTCGGCCGGGGTGGGCGTGGAGCGGATCTTTCCGTTGCACGCCCCTTCGATCGCCGCCATCGAGCTGGTCCGCAAAGGCCGGGTGCGCCGCGCCAAGCTGTACTTCCTGCGGCGCCTGGCCGGCAAGTCGGCGCGCATCCGCGAGAAGCGGGCCGCCATCGTGCCGGAAACGGAGCAGCAGCAGGCGTGAGGGGTCCCCGCCCCACGCTCGAGCGCGAGGCGGCGCTCTGGAGAGCGGGGGGCGGGGGAGGCGGGCTCGTCGCCGGACTCGACGAGGCGGGCCGCGGTCCGCTGGCGGGTCCAGTGGTGGCCGCGGCCGTGGTGTTTCCCCCGTTCTGCCGGCCGATCCGGGGCCTGCGCGACTCCAAGCTGCTCCTCCCCGCCGCCCGGCTCCGCCTCGCAAGCCTGGTGCGGCAGCGCGCCCTCGCGGTGGCGGTCGGCGCCGCGAGCGTGCGCGAGATCGATCGGCTGAACATCCTGCGCGCCAGCATTCTCGCCATGCGGCGCGCCCTCGTGCGGCTCCCGATCCGTCCCGACCACATCCTCGTGGACGGCCTCCCCTGTCCCGGGCTCGGGTGGCCGCATGACGCCATCGTCGACGGCGACGCCCGCTGCCACTCGATCGCGGCGGCCTCCGTCATCGCGAAGACGGTGCGTGATCGGCTGATGGGCCTGCTTGCGGAGCGGCATCCCGCCTACGCGTGGGCGAGCAACAAAGGCTACGGCACGCCAGAGCATCTGGCCGCTCTGGCCGAGCACGGCTTCACACCGCATCATCGCAAGACCTTCGCGCCGGTGGTGCAGCTCTTGCTCGTCTAGCCGGTCCTTCGTACGTGCGGTGGGAGGCCTCCCGAGCCCGCGCGATGTCGTCGTCTAGAGCGGCTGGCCTATCGGGAGGGAAAGCGACCGCCCCGTCACGCAGGGTCTAGCGGCCGGCGAACAGCGCCATCCGCTTCTCGTTGAAGGCCACGATTCCCTCTCGCGCATCCTCGCTCTGGAACAGCTGCTGTTGCAGCTCGCGCTCCAGTGCCTGCCCCGACGCCAGCGGCAGCTCCGCGCCCGAGTGCACGGCGCGCTTGATGAGCCCCACGGCGCGGGCCGCCTTGTGCGGCGGGCAAAACTGCCGGGCGTAGAGTGTCACTTGCTCCCAGAAAGTGTCGGCGGGAAAGATCTCGTTGACGAGCCCGAGGTCCTTCCCGGCCTCGAACGAAAGGGTCTCGCCCTTCGCCATCATCTCGATCGCGCGCGAGTTGCCGACGATCTTCGCCACGCGCTGGGTGCCGCCGAGCCCGGGCAAGACGCCGAGGTTCACCTCCGGCAACCCGATCCGGCCGCCGTCGCGCTTGGCGAGCCGGACATCGCACGCCAACGCCAGCTCGAACCCGCCACCCACGCTGTGGCCGTTCAGCGCCGCGACCGTGAGCTTGGGCGTATGCTCCAGCCGGTTCAACGTTTCGTTGGCGTACAGGGAAAAGTGGTACAGGAAGCGGGGGGTGACCCGCTGCATCATACCGATGTTCGCTCCCGCGGAGAAGAACCGCTCGCCGCGGCCGGACATGACGATGACGTGGACGTTGTCGTCGAACCGCGCCTTCACGATGGCGTCGTCCAGCTTGCGCATCACGTCGAACGTGTACGTGTTCGCCGGCGGGTTGTCGAGCTCGATGAAGCCAACCCCATCCTCCACGCGATAGTGCACCAGTCTCCTCGCCTGTTCATCCCGCGGTTGCTCGACACCGATCATCGTCGTCGTCATGTCCCACTCGCCTGGTTAGCCTGCCACTGAATCCCCGTTGCGTTTGAATCGCCCGCTCCGGCCGCGACCTCCACCGCGATCTTGCCCAGCTGCTCCGCGCGCGCGAGGCGCTCGAAGGCGCTACGAACCTCCGGAAGGGGATAGACCCGGTCCACGAGCGGCCGCAGCGCACCGCGGGCGAGCACTCCCACCACCTCTGCGTACTCCGCCGTATTCCCGAGCGTGGAGCCCATGATGGTGTACTGGTTCCAGAACAAGCGCCGCACGTCCGTCACCACGCGCGGGCCGGTCGTGCCTCCACAGGTGACCAGCCGGCCGCCCTTGGCGAGGCAGCGCAGTGAGTCCTCCCACGTCGCCTCACCGACGTTCTCGACGACCACGTCCACGCCGCGCCGTCGCGTGAGCGCGCGCACCTCCTGGGCGACGGACTGCGTCCGATGATTCAGGGTGACGTCGGCGCCGAGCTGTTTCGCGTGCGCGAGCTTCGCGTCGCTCGAGCTGGTCGCGAACACGCGCGCGCCCAGCAGCTTGGCGATCCGGAGCGCCGTGAGCGACACGCCGCCGCCGATCCCCCACACCAGCACGGTCTCACCGGATTGCACGCGGGCGCGCGTCGTCAACATACGCCAGGCGGTGAGCGACACGAGCGAGAACGCCGCCGCCTCGGCCCATGTGAGGGGCGGGTCGAGCGCCGGCACCTTGGCCACGTTCGCCTCGGGCACCATCACGTACTCGGCGAGGGTGCCGGGCACGTGCTCGCCCAGCACCTGGAAATTGACGCACAGCGAGTGCTCACCGGCGCGGCAGAACTCGCACGTGCCGTCCCAGACGCCGGGATTGATCATCACCGCGTCGCCCGGTTTCACCGTCGTGACCTCGGGGCCGACCGTGTCCACGATGCCCGCCCCGTCGGACCCGAGGATGTGCGGGAATCGCTGCTCGCCGGGAAGGCCGCGCACGACCAAGAGATCCAGATGGTTGAGCGCGGCGGCGCGCACCGCCACCCGTACCTCCCGGGCGCCGAGCAGCGCCGGAGAGCCCGGCGCGGGCACGTCCGCGACTTCTATCTGCTCGAGCCCGCCCGTCGCGCGAATGACGCACGCGCGCATCGTGCGGCGGTCGGCCGATACAACGTCGGTTCGCTCCATATGGACCATGGTGCGCCGTCGGGGGCATCGCAGGGGTCCGGTATCTCCGCGCCCCACGCTGGCCCTTGCTGGCGGCTTCTCAGGCGATCACGGTAAGCCTGGCGAACGCGGAACGGAAGGGTCGCTCGCCAGGTGGGGCACGCCCGGCGTCGCGTTCATGCGACAAGCGCGGGAGAGAATCGTGTGGCCGATCGCGGCTCCCACCACACGGGGCGGACCGATGAGGTCAAGCATGTTGCGTTCTCGCTGCTCCGCTGGTGCAGGTGAAACGTGTTGCCGCCACTACTTCGGACGGCAGGCGCCCATGCAACCGCTGTGCCCATTCAGGCCGTCCCAGAACCCGCACCGGGTGAGGGCCACACTCAACAGCGACCGCACGGAATCGGGGCCCGCCGGATATGTCGCGGCCCTAACTTGATGCACGAGGTTCGCCGACCCTAGCGTTTCGCGCGCTTCAACTCGTGGCGGAACTCGTCCAGTGGGCGGGTGCTCAGGATGTCGTGCGCCTCCAACCCCGCCCGTCGCGCCAGGTCCACGGCGTAGCGCATGAATGTGAGGTTGTTCGGCTGGTGGCTGTCGGTGGACAGCACGAAGCGGACGCCGTGCTGTTTCGCCGCGGCGGCGAGGGTGTCGGGGAGGTCCATGCGCTCCGGGTGTCCGTTCAACTCCAGGAGACAGCCCGACCGAGCAGCCGCCTGCGCGAGCGCGTCGAAGTCCAGGGGATAGGGCTCTCGTTTCCCGAGGAGCCGGCCGGTCGGATGTCCGATCGCGTCCACCCAGGGGTGCTCCGCGGCCCCTACCAGCCGCCGGGTCAATTCCGCCTCCGTCTGGTTCGTGCCGTAGTGGATCGTCGCCACGACGTAGTCGGCGTCGGCCAGCACATCGTCCGGGAGGTCGAGCTGACCGCTTTCCAGGATATCGAGCTCCACGCTCTTCAGGATCGTGAAGCCGCGGTTCGCGGCGTTCCACTCCTCGATTGCCCGCCATTGCTCCCGCAGCCGCGTTGGGTCGAGGCCGCGAGTCATGGTCACGCGCTTCGAGTGGTCCGTGATCGCGATGTATTCGTACCCGAGCGCGCGCGCCGCCCGCGCCATCTCGTCGACCGTGGCCTGCCCGTCCGTGGCGCTGGTGTGCATCTGGAGATCGGCGCGGACGTCCTTCAGCTCGACGAGCTTCGGGAGCCGGTGCTCCCGGGCGAGGGCGATCTCGCCCCGCGCCTCGCGCAGCTCGGGAGGGATCCAGTCGAGGCCGAGCTTGGCGTAAATCTCCGCCTCGGTCGCTCCGGCGACGCGGCGCGTCCCCTTGAACAGGCCGTACTCGTTCAGCTTGAGGTCGCGGTCCTGCGCGATCTTGCGCAGCTCCACGTTGTGGGCCTTCGACCCGGTGAAGTATTGCAGCGCCGCGCCGTAGGCCGCGGGCTCGACGGCGCGCACGTCCACCTGAAGCCCGCCGCGCAGCTTCACCGTCGAGCGCGTCTCGCCCTTGGAGACCACTTCGGCGACCTCGCCGTATTGCACGAACCGGTCCATGACCCTCGCGCTGTCGGCGCAGGTGACGAGGACGTCCAGGTCGCCGATGGTCTCCTTGCGGCGCCGGTAGCTGCCCGCCACCTGGATCTCCTTGACCCCGCCGCCCGCCTCGAGGTGGGCGACGATGGCGTTCGCCTGGATCTCGGCCTCGTGCAGGAGCAGGCGGCGCTCGCTTACCTGGGCTGCGCCCAGCCCCGCCCGCATCTTCTCTTCCATCTTGGGCCCGAAGCCCTTGAGCTTCTGGATCTTCCCCTTGTCGAGCGCCGCGGCGAGATCGGCGGCCGACTTCACCTTGAGCTTCTGGTGCAGCAGCCTGACGCGCTTAGGGCCCAGGCCGGGGATGCGCAGCAGGTCGAGCAGCCCGGCCGGGAGCTTAGCCGCGAGCTTCTTGCGGAGCGGGAGGTCCCCAGTCTTGACGATCGCCGCGATCTTCTCAGCCAGATCTTCGCCGATGCCGGGGATCTCGGTAAGGTCTTTGCTCCCCGAGTGGATAAGCTCGGCGATGGGCTCAGGGTAGTCGCGGATCGTCCGCGCGGCGTTGCGGTAGGCCCGCACGCGGAACGGGTTCTCGCCGCGGATCTCCAGGAGATCGGCGACCTCGTCGAACAGGCGCGCGATGTCTGGGTTTTGCATGCGGTAAGAGGCGGTAGGAGGCGGTAAGAGGCGGTAAGAGGCGGTCGGTGTCAAGATGGGCCGTCTACCGCCCCCTACCGCCTCCTACCGCCGCTTACCGCCCTTGCCGCCCTTGCCGCCCTTCCATTCTCGTGCTAATTCAGCCGCTCCCCTCGCCTGCCGGAGAACGACTCCATGACCTGCGGCGCTCGCCTGCTCAAGCAGCTGCCGGCCGCTTTCCTCGGTGCGGTCCTCGTCCTCGCCTTCCAGTCTTCCCTCGCCGCGCAGGCGCAGGCGACGACGGGCGTGATCCGCGGGGTCGTGTCCGATGCCTCGGGCAACGTCGTGGCAGGGGCGCGGGTGACCGTCACCGACGTCGACACGCGGTTTCAACGAACCGTGTTCACCAATGAGAAGGGAGTCTTTGTCGCGCCCCTGCTCCCGCTGGGCACGTACGAGGTGACGGCGAGAGGGGTGGGGCTCGGCGAGAGACGGCAGACCGGGATCGTTCTGCGCGTGGGCGAGACGGTGGACCTCGCCTTAAGGCTCGAGCCGGTCGAGCTGTCGGCGGTCACGGTGACGGCGACGCCGGTCGTAGATGTGACCAAGGTGGAGACGTCCACGCGGCTCCCCAACCGGGCGGTCACCGGACTGCCCAACAACGGGCGCAACTATCTCAATCTGACGCTGCTCACCCCCAACGTGTCGATCGTGCAGGGCCCGGACGGCGACGAACTGACGATCGCGGGCCAGAAGGGGATCCACAACAACGTTTCGGTGGACGGCGCCGACTTCAACAACCCCTTCTTCGGAGAGCAGCGTGGGGGCCAGCGCCCCCCGTTCACGTTCAACCTCGACGCAGTGCAGGAGATCGTCGTGACCGCCGGGGGGGCGACGGCCGAGTTCGGGCGCTCCAGCTCCGGGTTCGTGAACGTGATCACGAAGTCGGGCACGAACGAGGTGAAGGGATCGCTACACTACTTCGGCAAATACGACGCGATCTCGGGCACGCCCGCCCACAGGTTTCCGAATGGCACCGTGCAGACGTTCGACCCCGACTTCAGCCAGCATCAGTTCGGCTTCATGCTGGGTGGCCCCCTCAAGCGGGACAAGGCGTTCTTCTTCGTCGCCTACGACCAGCAGATCTACGACGAGGTGAAGCAGAAGAGCCGGCCGCGGAGCCCGGCGCTCGACTCGCTCACGGCATGGATGGATACGGCGTTCGGCGGCGCGCTCCGGGGGGACTTCGGGCCGATCTCGCGCACCAACGACGCGCGGGCGGGCCTGGTCAAGATCGACTGGCGACTCTCGGACCGGCACAATCTCTCGCTCAAGTACAACCACACGTGGTCCCAGCAGGAGAACGGGACGTTCGACGTGGACACGTGGGCCAAGAGCTCCAACGGACTGGAAAAAGACTACTCCAACGCGGTGAACGGGAGCCTCGTGTCCTACCTCTCGTCGCGCGCAGCGAACGAGTTCCGGTTCCAATATTCGCGCGAGGAACGGCCGCGCCCGTATCCGGGTCCCACCAGCCCTGCGCTCGGGCCGAATCCCACGGGCCCCGGCCCGCGGCCGTTCCCTGACACGGGGATGGACTTTGCCAACGGCTTCCGCTTCGGAATGCCGTTCTTTCTGCCGATCGCCTACTACGACACCCGCGTACAGCTGCTCGACAACGTCTCCTATGCCCGCGGCGATCATTTCTTCAAGGCCGGCGCCGAATGGAACCGGGTGGAGTCGGTTCAGACGTTCATCGGATTCGCGGACGGCCGCTTCATCTTCGACGGGGTGAACGGCTTCCTCAATTACGTCGCCAACGGCCCCGGTTACGTCGAGTGCTCCGACGGCACGAGCAGCACCACGGGGGCCTGCCCGAGCGGGACGTCGATCGTCGGACCGGTGCTCCTCTACCTACAACAGGCCGGCGTAGGCGGCCGGACAGTGATCGACGCCGGCACGCAGTCGATCCCGCAGCACGAGCTGGGGCTGTATCTCCAGGACACCTGGAGGCCGTCGCCGCGATGGACGGTCGACTACGGGCTGCGCTGGGAGGCGCAGGTCGAGCCGGATCCGATCACACCACCTCAGTCGGTGTTCTTCCAGCCGTTCATCGGGAAGACTGTGAGCAACGGCACCGGAACGTACGCCTTCCCCTCCGACGGCACTATTCCGTCCGACTGGAAGATGTTTCAACCCCGGTTCGGGTTCGCATTCGATCCGGGCGCCGACGGCCGGCAGGTGTTCCGCGGCAACGCTGGGCTCTACTACGCGCGCATCCCGGGCTTGAACCTCGCGAGCTCGCGCAGCACCAACGGCTCGATCGGGCAGACCCTGTTCGGCTCGAGCGCCACGATCCCGATCGGCCTCGCGCCGCCAGCGTACAGCAGCCTGCTCACGCCTCCGAGCGGGACTCCAATTTTTCCCGATGTCTTCGTGTTCGACAGGAACTTTGAGAACCCGCGGACGCTGACCGCTACGCTGGGCTACGAGCGCCAGATCACGCGCGACATGGCCGCGTCGGTCACGTACACGCACGCGCGCACGGATCACCTGACGCGTTTCATCAACCGCAACGACGCGCTCTTCGGGAAACCGTGGGGGACGGGTTTGCCCGGCCTGCCGGGGAATAGCAACGGCATCAACACGCTGACCACCGTCGAGTCGAGCGCCAAGTCCCGCTACAACGCCGTGACGGTCGGCCTGAAGCGCACCCTCGATCCGCGAGTCCAGTTCCAGGTCAACTACACACTGTCGTTCGACAAGTCGGATGACGACAACGAGCGCGATCCGTTCACGTTCCGCTACGCCCGGGCCGACAACCTCGCACCCGAGTATAACTGGAGCGACCGGGATCAGCGCCACCGCGTCAACGGCTGGCTTTTGGTGAGGCTCCCGGGTGACATCTATCTCAACAACCGCGTGAGCTACTACTCGGCGCAGCCCACGTCCATGAGCTGCGGCCCAAGTCCGTTCAGCCCGTTCGCAGCGCCCCGGGGCGAGCGGGCGACCTCGCCGGCGGACCGGAACTGCCCAGACGGCAGCGTGCTGACGCGGAACACGCTTCGCAAGGACAACGCGTTCGTTTCCTGGGACGTCCGGGTCTCGCGGCCATTGGATCTCGGGCGCGAGGGGCAATTCGAGGCCATCGTCGAGATCTTCAACGTGACGAACAATGACAACTTCAAGGACCCTGCTTACGGCGGCTTGCTGTTCAACTTCGACGGTACGATCCGGTCGGGCCTGGGCGACCCGCGGCAGCTGCAGGCGGGGGTGAGGTGGAGCTTCTGAGGAGACGGTAGAAGACGGTAGAGGACGGTAGAGGACGGTAGAGGTCCAAAGAAGGCGGGTCTTCTACCGTCCTCTACCGTCCTCTACCGTCCTCTACCGTCCTCTACCGCCCTCTACCGCCCTCTTCAGCAACACGATC
>DATDFP010000054.1:0-2234 GCA_036522535.1 Gemmatimonadales bacterium | reverse complement strand
GACGTCCTGGTGCTCGGCTGCACGCACTACCCCCTGCTCAAGCCACTGCTCGGCCGGGTGCTGGGCCCGACCGTGCGCCTCATCGATAGCGCAGAGGAGACGGCCAGAGCCGTGGAGCGGGAGATCGAGCAGCGCGGCCTCAGCGCGCCCCCCGCCCAGGATCCCACGCACCGCTTCGTCGTTTCGGACGACGAGCCGCACTTCCGGAAGGTCGGGGCGCGGTTCCTCGGGGAGAAGCTCCAGGAGGTAGAGGTGGTGCCGCTGGGCTAATCCAATGCGGAATGCGGAGTGCGGAATGCGGAATGTCAGCTCAAGCGTCGTGCAGCGAACGACCCTTCCTTGCCATTCCGCATTCCGAATTCCGCATTCCGCATTTCTTACGGTGAGAACGTCTTCAGCTCGACGCTGTCCTTCGTTACCACCGCGTACCTCCCGCCGTCCAGAAACGCGCCCGGGTTGAGATACACGCGTCCGTTCCCGAGCTGTTCGAGGGCGGGGCGGTGGGTGTGGGCGAGCACTACCAGGCCGAGGTCGGCGCGCCGGCTGAGGAGGTCGCTCGCGAACGCGGACTGGGCCCGGGCGGCCCGATCGAGCACCGCTCCATCGCGCGTGTTGTCGGCGAGCCTGCGGGAGAGCTGGCGCGCGATCCAGAACCCCAGGTCCGGGTGGAGCGCGCGGAACATCCGGATCGTCAGTGGATGGCGGGTCACGTGGTGCATCACCGTCGCGCTCCAGTGCTGCTCCGCGATGCCGTCGCCGTGGGCGACGAAGGCACGCCGGCCGGCGATCTCGATCTCCACGTGGCCGCCGTGAAACGCGATCCCCAGGTCGTGGATGAGGAAGTCGCCCCCCCAGCGGTCGTGGTTCCCGCCCACGAACGTGATGGGGACGCCGCGCGCGACCAGCGCCTGGAGCTTCGCCGCGCTTCCGAAATGCCGCCGCGGGATCACCGCCCCGTACTCGAACCAGAAATCGAACAGGTCGCCGTTGATGAGGAGCGCGTCGCCCAGATCGGGCACGGCGTCGAGGAAGGCGTGAAAACCGGACTCGACCGCGGGCGGGACCTGTCCCAGGTGAGCGTCGGCGACCACGAGCACGCGCGCGGCTGGCACGGCCCCAAGCTAGGAATCCGCAGGGAGGGTCGCAAGCTGGTGCCGTCATTTGACTTTTGGAGTCGCGTCGCGGATTTTGCCCCGGCGTGATCAGCTCGATAACGCTGCGCGTCAACTACTCCGAGACCGATCAGATGGGGGTCGTGTATCACGCCAACTATCTGATCTGGTTCGACCGCGCCCGTACCGAGCTGATGCGCGAGACGGGAGTCGCCTACAAGGAGCTCGAGCGGCAGGGGGTGTACCTGGCGGTGTCCGAAGTGAAGATCCGCTACCGGGCACCCGCTCGCTATGACGATCTCGTGCAGGTCAAGTGCTGGGTGCGCGATCTCGGGTCGCGGCGGGTGACCTTCGGCTACGCCGTCGAGCGCGACGGGACCGGCCAGTTGCTCGCGACCGGCGAGACGTCCCTCATCTCGCTGACCCATCAACACGCGCTCACGCGCATCCCCGAGGACGCTCTCGAGCGGCTCCGCCCAACGCCCGACCCGGTTCGGGTTTAGGAGGGTGGTGAATGGGAGTAGGGGCGCAGCATGCTGCGCCCCTACACCGAGGGGGCGAGCTTGCATGTCGTTCCCCCTCTCCCGAAGGGAGAGGGGGACAGGGGGTGAGGACCATGTCAGACGCAGGGAGAGGGGGCCGGGGGGTGAGGACTCAACGCAGGTGAGGACTCAACGGAGGTGAGAACTCAACGGGGCCAGGGGTGAGGACCCAACGGGCGTGAGAACTCACGGTGTCAGGGGGTGAGGTAACGTAGCGCTGTTCATCCTGCTCATCCTGCTGCCGCTTGGTGGCGGCGTCGCTGCCCAGCGGCAGGACGAGGCGCTGGTGGGCGAAATCGCCCGTGTCCTCGCGGCCGCCGATGCACGCGGGTTCGACGGGCCCCTGTTCCGCGAGGCGCTGGGATATCCCGAGGCGGAGGTGCGCCGCCAGGCCGCGCTCGCTCTGGGGCGGATCGGGGATCCCGCGGCCGTGGACCTCTTGGTGGCAGCCCTGTCCGACTCAGGAGCGGCGGTGCGGGCCGCGGCGGCGTTCGCACTCGGCCTCGTCAAGGATGCCCGCGCGGTCGAGCCACTGCTCGCCCTCGTCCGGGCCGTCCCACCTACCGAGCAGGGCCCGCCG
>DATDFP010000053.1:0-5106 GCA_036522535.1 Gemmatimonadales bacterium | reverse complement strand
GAGGGTCCTCACCCCCTGTCCCCCTCTCCGGAGCGTCCTCACCCCCTGACCCCCTCTCCCTTCGGGAGAGGGGGCACGACGCATCGTTCTTCGTTCCCCCTCTCCGGAACGGAGAGGGGGACAGGGGGTGAGGACAAGACGGGAGAGGAACTCAGGAGGTGAGGACGAGACGGGAGAGGAACTAGGAGGTGACGACCGGACCGCTAGAGGGGGATGGCGGGTGACGACCTAACAGGAGATGGGAACGGCGGGTGAGGACCAAACGGAGGCACGAATGACAATTGTCCGACTTATCCTGCTCACGCTGGCCCTCGGTGCCGGCTTCGTCCGGTCCACCTCGGCGCAGGACTTCACGCAGGAGACCCAGGCTCAGCGCGACGCGCGCATGGCGTGGTGGCGCGAGGCGCGGTTCGGAATGTTCATCCATTGGGGGGCCTACGCCGTGCCGGCGGGCACCTACCGGGGAGAGCGGGTCGCCGGCATCGGTGAGTGGATCATGAGCCGGGCGCACATCCCCATCCCCGAGTACGAGGAGTACGTCCACCGGTTCAACCCCGCGCAGTTCGACGCCGACGAGTGGGTGCGCATCGCCAAGGACGCCGGGATGAAGTACATGGTCATCACGTCCAAGCACCACGACGGCTTCGCCATCTTCGACTCGAAGGTCTCGGGCTACGACATCGTGGACGCCACGCCGTACCGGCGGGACGCGCTGGGGGCGCTGGCCGAGGCGGCCCACCGGGCTGGGATGCGATTCGGGGTCTACTACTCGATCATGGATTGGCACCACCCCGACGCCCAGGCGCCCAATTACCCCGAGTACAACTCGCGGACGTGGAGTAACCCCAACTTCGGGCGGTACGTCGAGACCTACATGAAGCCGCAGCTCAAAGAGCTGCTCACGCAGTACCCCAACATCGACGTGCTTTGGCTCGACGGCGAGTGGATCGCGGACTGGACCGACGAGCGGGGGCGCGATCTCTACAACTACCTCCGCGCGATCCGTCCGACCCTCATCGTCAACAACCGCGTGGGGCACACGCGCCAGGGCCTGAGCGGACTCAATAAGGAAGGGCACGTCGGGCTCGGCGACTTCGGGACCCCCGAGCAACGCGTCCCGCCCGAAGGGCTCCCCGGCGTCGATTGGGAAACCTGCATGACGATGAACGACACCTGGGGCTTCAAGTCCTACGACGACGACTGGAAGGACACGCGGACGCTCGTGCGCACGCTGATCGACGTGGCCTCGAAGGGCGGCAACTTCCTCCTCAACGTGGGGCCGACGGCGGAGGGGAGGATCCCCGCGCCTATCATGTCGCGGCTGCATGAGATGGGCGAGTGGCTGGCGACGAACGGCGAGGCCGTGTACGGAACGACGGGGAGCCCCTACGGCATGCCGGCGTGGGGCCGCTACACCGCCCGGCAGGGACGGCTGTATGCCCACGTGTTCGATTGGCCGAAGGACGGCAGACTCGAGCTGGCGGGCGTAAAGCAGCAGCCGCTGCGCGCCTACCTGCTCGCCGACGGGAGACCGCTCACCATCGAGGCGGCTGAGACAGGGGGGAGCTTCGTGGCCCGGCTTCCCGCGGTGCCGCCCAGCACCATCGCGTCGGTGCTCGTGCTGGAGATGTCGGTCCGGGGAGCGCAGTGATCGGCCAGCCGGTGACGCGTGAGACGGCTGCCGTGGGGACGGGGATGCGCGCCGCGGTATTGGTGAGCGTCGGCCGGATCGAGATGCGCGAGATGCCCCGGCCGCATCCGGGGCCGCGGGAGGTCCTGCTGCGGGTTGCGGCGGTCGGGCTCTGCGGCACCGATCTGCACATCTTCGCCGGACATGCCAACTACAACCGCGACGAGCGCGGGCGGCCGATCCCGCTCACGGACCAGCCGCAGGTCCTGGGGCACGAGATCGCGGGCGTGGTCGAGACCGCGGGAGCGGAGGTGCATGACCTCCGTCCCGGCGACCGCGTGGTGGTCGATCAAGGCAGAAACTGCGTGAGCGAGGCGCGCTCGCCTCTGTGCGAGTACTGTGCGGGCGGGGACTCGCATCAGTGCGAGCTGTACCGCGAGCACGGCATCACCGGCCTACCCGGCGGGTTTGCGGAGTACCTGACCATCCCGGCGGTGAACGCGGTGCGCATCGGGCCCGACCTGGACGCCGCGGTCGCCGCGCTCACCGAGCCGCTTGGTTGTGTCGTGCACTCGGCCGATGTGCTGACTCGCACGCCGGCGCGCTATGTCGTCCCGGGCGGCAAGGGCGGCAAGGGCGGCAAGGGCGGCAAGGGCGGCAGGGACGGCGTGGGTGGGCAGGTGCGCCACGCACTGATCTGCGGCGCGGGCCCCGCGGGGCTCCTGTTCGTGCAATATCTCCGTAGCGTGCTTGGCTTCGACGGGCTGTTGCTCGTGAGCGAGCCGAGTGCCCGTAAGCGCGCGCTCGCGGAGCGCTTCGGCGCGGAGACGATCGATCCCGGCGCGGTGGATCTCGTGGAGGCCGTGCACGAGCGAACGCGCGGGCGCCGCGCCGAGCTCGTGATCGAGGCCACAGGGTCCGGGCCCGTGTTCGCATCCATCGCGGGGCTGGTCCGCAAGCAGGCCACCGTCTTGCTCTATGGGCACGGGCACGCCGGCGTGGACCTGAGCGCGATGAATCAGCTCCAGTTCCTCGAGCCGACGCTGCTCTCGCCGGTCGGCGCGTCCGGCGGATGGGAAGCCGACGGCCGGCCGACCACCTACGTCCGGGCGCTGCGCCTGATCGAGCGCGGGCAAGTGGACGTCGGATCGTTGATCACGCATCGTTACCCCTCGCTCGACTCCGTGTCCCGAGCGTTCGCGGCCGATCACGGCGGGCCGGATTACGTGAAGGGGGTCGTCACCCTGTGACGATGCGCGTTTCGCTGTTCGTGACCTGTCTCGTGGATCAGTTGTGGCCGGCGGCGGCGGCCGGCGCCGTGGAGGTGCTCCGGCGTGTGGGTTGCTCCGTGGAGTTCGATGAGCGCCAGACGTGTTGCGGGCAGCCGGCGTTCAACACCGGGTACCGCCCGGAAGCGCGTGCGCTGGCCCGGCGGCTGATCGAGATCTTCGAGTCGAGCGACGCCGACGCGATCGTCAGCCCCTCGGGATCCTGCACCGCCATGCTCCACCATTACGAGCAACTCTTCGAAGACGCGGGCTGGCGTGCTCGGGCGAGGCGTCTGGCCGAGCGGGCGCAGGAGCTCAGTTCGTTCCTCGTCAACCGATTGGGCGTGGAGGACGTAGGAGCGAGCTTCTCCGCTCGGCTCACCTGGCACGACGCCTGTCACGGCCTGCGCGACCTGGGCATCCGCGACGAGCCGCGGCGACTGCTCCGCCGCGTGCGGGGCGCGGAGCTGGTCGAGCTGTCCCCCCCGAGCGTCGAGGCGTGCTGCGGCTTCGGCGGCACGTTTGCGGTGAAATACCCCGAGCTTTCGGTAGCGATACTCGACGAGAAGGTGGACGCCATCGAGCGGACAGGCGTCGATGCTGTGGTGTCCGGCGACGCGAGCTGTCTCCTGCAGATTGGCGGCCGGCTGTCGCGCCGGGGATCGTCCGTGCGTCCCCTCCACCTGGCGGAAGTGCTGGCCTCGCGCGGTTCGAGCCCGCCGTGAGCTTCGAGCGGAGTGCGCGCGCGGCGCTCGCAGACGGGCAGCTCCGCGGGGCTCTCCGCCGCGCGACGACGCTGTTCGGCGAGCGGCGGCGGGCGGCGATGGCGACGCTGCCGGATTGGGAGGGCGCACGCGACCGGGCCCGTGCCATTAAGGATGAGACGCTGCTCCACCTCGACCGGTATCTGGAGGAATTCACGGCGAACGCCGAGCGTGCCGGCGCCCGCGTGCACTGGGCGCGCGACGCCGCCACGGCGTGCGAGATCATCGGCCGGATCGCCGTCGAGCGGGGGGCCCGCACGGTCGTGAAGAGCAAGAGCATGGCCTCGGAAGAGATCCACCTGAACGCCGCCCTCGCCGCGCGTGGCCTCGAGCCGGTGGAGACCGACCTCGGTGAGTACATCGTGCAGCTCGCCGGGGAGGGGCCCTCTCACATCGTGGCTCCCGCGATCCACAAAACCAGGGGCCAGATCGCGGCGCTGTTCGCGGAGAAGCTCGGGGTCGAGCCTTCCGACGACGTCGCCGCGCTGGCGGCGGCGGCCCGGCAAGTGCTGCGCCGCCGCTTCGCCGAGGCGGATCTCGGGATTTCCGGCGTCAACTTCGCGGTCGCGGAGACCGGCACGATCCTGATCGTCGAGAACGAGGGGAATGCGCGCCTCACGACCACTCTTCCCCGCACCCACGTCGCGCTCATGGGGATCGAAAAGGTGATCCCGCGCTTCGCCGACCTGGAAGTCTTCCTGCAGCTGCTCCCGCGATCCGGCACCGGCCAGCGGATGACGGCGTATCAATCGCTCCTCACCGGCGCGAAGCGCCGCCCCGACGAAGAGGGACCCGAAGAGCTGCACATCGTGGTGCTGGACAACGGCCGGTCGGCCATGCTCTCGGCCGCGGTGACGCGGCAGGCGCTCGCGTGTATTCGCTGCGGCGCGTGCCTCAACATCTGTCCGGTGTACCGGCAGATCGGCGGCCATGCGTACGAGTCGGTCTATCCCGGTCCCATCGGTGCGGTGCTGAGCCCGCAGCTCTTCGGCCTCGCGAGAGCGTCCGAGCTCCCCTACGCCTCGAGCCTGTGCGGTGCCTGCCGTGACGTATGTCCCGTCAAGATCGACATCCCGGCGTTGCTGCTCCATCTGCGCGCGGAGGTGGTGGGCCGTCGCGCGGGGAAGGGAAGGGTGCTCGAGCGCCTCGCGTTCTCGACTTATGCGGCCGTGATGGCGCGGCCGCGCCTGTTCGAGTGGTTGATGCGCGCAGCCCGGACCCTCGGAATCATGCCGCCGCTCGGCGCGTGGACCCGGTCCCGCGATCTCCGCCCGCTCGCGCCGCAGAGCTTTCGCGAGCAGTGGCGGACGCGCTTGCGCGATGAGGTGTCATCGTGATACGCACGGACGACGCACAGAGAAAGATCCTGCGCGCGATCCGCGAGAGCTTGGCCCGAGCGGGGTCCGCACCCCCTGACCCCCGTTCCGGTGGGTCCTCACCCCGT
>DATDFP010000052.1:0-11638 GCA_036522535.1 Gemmatimonadales bacterium | reverse complement strand
CCGGCCGCGCCGCCTCGTGCGCCGAGTTCTCCCGATGTGCCGAAACAGCCGGCTGCGCCGTCCGCTGCCGGCTCGGGCCCGATGGTCGTCCCGCCTGCTCCTGCCGCGCCCCCGCCCCCGCCCCCCGGTCCCGTCCCGGCGATCGCCCAGCGGATGTCGGGGCCGTTGCGTCCTGTGAACCCGTTCCTGGTGCAGGACCCGAAGCAGAAGGCGCGGCGGCTCGCACGGGCGCTCATCTCCGATCTCGTCGTGTACCATCCCGCAAGACGCCAGCAGGGCTTGCGGGATGGTACGCTCGCGCAGCTCTTCAAGGACGAGATCGAGAAGAGCTGGCAGGAATACGTGGAGCAGGTGGGCGCCGAGATGGCGAAGAACACGCCGTTCTGGACCGAGGCGCTGAATGAGATCCTCGCCGGGGGCGCGAAGCTCTTTTGAGGCTGGTGTAGAGGAGTGTAAACCCTTATCTTTCCAAACAGTTAGAGCCGTCCCCCTGGGACCAGGGCGGGCGGCTCATATCGTACCGGGGTGAGCGCTACCAATGACCGTGGGCCTGTTCGACCGCTTCGAGGATTTCGACCGCCGTCTCTCCGAGCTCAGGAGCTTCCTTTGACGTAGAGGGGAAGGCCAAGCGCCTCGGCGAGCTGGAGCACGCCATGGCGGAAGGAACGATCTGGGGGGATCAGGAGCGGGCGCGCCACGTGGTGGAGGAAGTGAAGAGCCTGAAGCGCTGGGTCGAGCCCTACCAGACGCTGCGCAAGCGGGTGACCGAAGGCCGCGAGCTGAACGCGCTGCTCGAGTCGGAGCCCGAGCCGGATGCCGCCCTGCAACGCTCGCTCGAGCAGGAAGCCGACGCAATCGCGGCGCAGCTCGAGGCCCTCGAGCTGCAGAACATGCTCCAGGGTCCCGACGACGTGCGGGACGCGCTGCTCACCATTCATCCGGGCGCGGGAGGAACCGAGTCGCAGGACTGGGCCGAGATGCTCATGCGCATGTATACGCGCTGGGCGGAGCGTCACGGGTTCAAGGTCGAAATCCTGGACCTGCTCCAGGGCGAGGAGGCTGGGATCAAGTCGGCGGAGCTTCAGATCAGCGGGCAGTACGCCTTCGGCCTGCTCAAGGCCGAGAAGGGAGTACACCGTCTGGTGCGCATCTCTCCCTACGACGCGCAGTCCCGGCGGCACACGTCGTTCGCCTCCGTATTCGTGTATCCGGTCGTGGACGAGGACATCGAGATCGAGATCCGAGACGACGACCTGCGCGTCGACGTGTATCGCGCTTCCGGCAAGGGAGGGCAGCATGTCAACAAGACTTCGTCGGCGGTGCGGATCACGCATCTGCCGACCGACATCGTGGTCCAGTGTCAGAACGAGCGGAGCCAGTTCAAGAACAAGGCGACCGCCCTCAAGATGCTCAAAGCCCGCCTGTACGACCTGGCGCTGAAGGAGCGCGAGTCGAAGAAGGCCGAGGTCGACAAACAGAAGACCGACATCGCGTTCGGCAACCAGATCCGGTCCTACGTGTTCCAGCCGTACACGATGGTCAACGACCACCGCACCGAGCTCAAGACGACGAACGTGCAAAAGGTGATGGACGGGGATCTGGATCCCTTCATCGAGGCTTACCTGAAGCGCTTCGGGAGCAAGGCGGCGTGACGAGCTTCGTCGAGGTGGCGCGACGCGAGAAGCTGCAGGAGCTCCTGAAGCGCGGCGTGGTCGCCTTCGCCTACCGGTTCGACCGTTCCACGACGGCGCGCGCGGCGCTCGAGGGTTTTCGCGACGGCGACGGCTCGGTGCATCGGTTGGCGGGGCGGATCCTGCTGTTTCGCCCCCAGGGAAAGACCAGCTTCGCGCACATCGGGGATCAGTCGGGGAAGATCCAGCTCTACTTCAACTTCGACGTTCTGGGCCCGGACCAGTATGAGGTGGTCAAGCTGCTCGACCTGGGCGACGTGATCGGCGTCGAGGGGACGTTGTTTCGCACCAAGCGGGGTGAGATCACGGTGCGGGTGCAGCGGTTCGAGCTGCTCGCCAAGTCGCTCCGCCCGCTGCCGCTCGGCAAGGAAGACGCGAGCGGCGTGCGCCACGGCGAGCTCTCGGATCCGGAGCTGCGTGCGCGCCAGCGCTACGCCGACCTGGCGGTGCACCCGGAGGTCCGGGACGTCTTCCGGCTGCGCGCCCGGTTGGTGAGCCATGTCCGGAAGTTCCTCGACGCCCGCGGGTACCTCGAGGTCGAGACGCCGGTGCTGCAGCCGCTGTACGGTGGCGCCACCGCGCGGCCGTTCAAGACGCACTACGAGGCGCTCGACGCCACGTTCTATCTCCGGATCGCCGACGAGCTGTATCTCAAGCGCTGCATCGTGGGCGGGCTCGAGCGTGTGTACGAGATCGGGCACGACTTTCGCAACGAGGGGATGTCGCGGTTCCACAACCCCGAGTTCACGATGGCCGAGTGGTACGAGGCGTACGCCGACTACGAGGTGATGCGGGAGGTGACCGAGGCGCTGTTGGCGGGGCTCGTGCAGGAGCTGTTCGGCGCCACGACGCTCGAGCGCCACGGTGCGACGCTCTCGTTCGCGCGGCCGTTCGCGCGCCGGGACTACTATGCGCTGGTGGGCGAGAGCGCCGGTGTCGATCTCGCCCGGGCCACGGACGAGGAGCTGCGCCAGGCGCTGCGGCGCCGCAACGTGCCCGAGGCCGACGGGCTCGGCGGGGCGAAGCTCGTGGACGAAGTGTTCAAGACCTACGTCGAGCCGACGCTCGTTCAGCCCACCTTCGTGTTCGACTATCCGGTAGCCCTGTCGCCGCTGGCCAAGCTGAAGCGGGACGACCCGACCCGCGTCGAGCGGTGGGAGCTCTTCATCCACGGACGCGAGATCGCCAACGCCTTCAGCGAGCTGAACGATCCCGAGGAGCAGCGCCGCCGCTTCGAGCAACAGGCGCGTCTGCGTCTGGACGGCGATGAGGAGGCGCAGCAGATCGACGAGGACTTCCTGCGGGCGCTGGAATACGGCATGCCGCCCACGGGCGGAGTCGGGTTGGGGATCGATCGGCTCATGATGATCCTCGCCGACCAGTCCAACATCCGCGACGTCATCCTCTTTCCCATGCTCCGGCCCGAATGAACTCCCGTCTCGAGCTCGGGCTAGCCCTGCGCTACCTGAAGAGCCGCCGCTCCTCGCGCCTGCTGTCGCTCATCACGGTCATCGCCGTGGGGGGCGTGACGGTGGGCGTCATGGCGCTCGTCGTCGTCCTGGGCGTCATGAACGGGCTGCAGGCGGACTTGCGGGACAAGATCCTCGTCGCCAACCCCCATCTGCGCGTCCTCACGTACGGGGAGGGACTGCGGCTCGACGACTGGCATCGCGTGCTGGCTGAGGTGCGTCGCGTGCCGGGCGTCGAGGCGGCGGCGCCGTTCGTGCTCACACAGGGAGGCGTCACGGCGGGGCACGACTACGCCGAGGGGGTGGTCGTGCTCGGGGTCGATCCGGACACCGGCGCCCGCGCGGTGACGAGCCTCGCGCGGCACTTCACCAAGGGCGATCTGCGCTTCAAGACCACGCGCGCCGATGTGGAAGGCGGGATCGCCCTCGGAGTTCGCCTCGCGTCCAAGCTTTCGGCCTTCCCGGGCGATGTCGTCAGCCTCGTGTCATTCGTCGGGACGAAGTTCAACCCGAGCCTCGGCGCCTACGTGCCGCAGTTCCACCGCTACGAGGTCACCGGGATGTTCGACACGGGCATGTTCGAGTACGACAACAGCTACGTGGCGCTCGACCGCCGCACAGCGCAGCGCTTCGCGGGGCTCGATACCGCCGTGACCGGCATCGAGGTCCGCCTCGCGGATCCCTGGAAGGCGCGGGATTTCGCTTTGAAGCTCGAGGCGCAGCTCGGCTATCCCTACCGGGCGCTCGACTGGCAGTCACAGAACGCCTCGCTCTTCTCGGCCTTGAAGCTCGAGAAACTCGCCATGGCGGTCGTGGTGTTTCTGATCTGCCTGGTGGCCGCGTTCAACGTCGTCGGCACGCTCACCATGGTGGTACGCGACAAGACGCGGGAGATCGGAATTCTCATCGCGATGGGCCTCGCGCGCGCCTCCATCCGGCGGGTCTTCCTCACGCAAGGGGTCCTCATCGGACTCACCGGCACGTCGCTCGGGGTGGTGTCCGGCCTCGTGGTGGGGGGGATGGTCAACCGCGGGCACTGGATCCCCATCGACCCGTCGATCTACTTCATCGACCACCTGCCGGTGCGCACCCAGCCCCTCGACGTGCTGCTCGTCATCGGCGCGAGCCTGGTCGTCGCCGCGCTGGCGCCGCTGTACCCGTCGGCCCAGGCGGCGCGGCTCGACCCGGTGGCCGCGATTCGCTACGAATGACGGCGCTGCTCGCGGCCCGGGGCATCTGGAAGGTGTTTGCCGGCGGTGACGGCCAGCCGCTCGAGGTGTTGCGCAGCGTCGAGCTCGAGGTCCACCGCGGCGAGTTCGTGGCGATCGTGGGCGCCTCGGGCGCGGGGAAGAGCACCCTGTTGCACCTGCTGGGCGCGCTGGACCGGCCGACCGGGGGAGACGTCTGGCTGGACGGGTCCCGCTACGCCGACCTGGATGCGGCGGCGCTCGCCGAGCTCAGGAACCGTAAGTTGGGGTTCGTCTTCCAGTTCCACCATCTCTTGCGGGAATTCACCGCGTTGGAGAACGTGATGATGCCGCTCTTGATCGGGGGAATGGCGCCGCGCGACGCCCGCTCACGGGCCGAGCAGATGCTCTCCGTGGTCGGGCTCGCCGGCCGCATGTCGCACCGGCCGGCGGAGTTGTCGGGCGGGGAGCAGCAGCGCTGTGCGGTGGCGCGGGCGCTGGTGCACGATCCCAGCCTGGTGCTCGCGGACGAGCCGTCGGGGAACCTCGACCACGCCAACGGTGAGCGGCTCCACGAGGTCCTGTTCCGGCTGGCGCGTGAGTACGAGACCGCGGTCGTCGTGGTGACCCACAACCGGCAGCTCGCCGGGAGAGCGGACCGTATCTTGCTGCTTGAGGAGGGGAGGCTGGCGCGGGTAAGCTCGGTGGACGCGATACCGTGATGCCGTGCCACAACTGTGATGCTGTGCGACAACTGTAAGGAACGCGAGGTGGAAATCCACCTCACGAAGGTGGAGAACGACACCAAGGTGACGCTCCACCTGTGCAAGCAGTGCGCCCAGCAGAAGGGCTTCGAGACCGGCGAGTCGATCCTCAAGTCGCCGCTGGGGGGGTTCATCCAGGCGATGGGGAAGGGGGGCGCGAGCGTGCTGCCCACCGCGGCCGACGGTCTGCGCTGCGCGGCGTGCGGCAGCACGCTGCGCGATTTCCGCGAGTCGGGCCGCCTGGGGTGCGCCCAATGCTACGAGTCGTTCGAGACCCACCTGCGCGACCTGCTGCGGCGCCTGCACGGCTCGAGCCAACACGTCGGCGAGCGCTACGGGCCGCCGGCCGGGGCAGACGCGGCCGACCCGCGGCTCGAGCTACTCGATCTGAAGGAGCAACTTCGCCGGGCCGTGGAGAACGAGAACTTCGAGCTCGCCGCCGAGCTGCGCGATCGGATCAGGGTGCTCGAATGATCGACCTATCCTTGCTTCCCGACGGCGGCATTGCGTGGCTGGACGCGTCCGGGCCGAAGGGGAACATCGTGCTCTCCACCCGCCTGCGGCTCGCGCGCAACCTCCAGGGTTACGTGTTCAGCCAGCGGGCCCGGGACACCGACCGCACGGCGGTGCTGGAGCGCGTATCCGAGGCGAGCGCCGCGAGCGACCGGCTCGCCGGCGCCGTCACGTTCCGGCTCGACCAGCTCGAGCGGCTGGACCGCCAGCTCTTGCACGAGCGCCACCTGGTCAGCAAGGAGTTGGCGAGCCTCGATCGGGAAGCCCGCCCGCGCCCCGGCGCCGCCCTTCTCGTCCAGGGAGCGGTCGGGGTCATGGTGAACGAGGAGGATCATCTCCGATTTCACGGAATGCGCTCGGGATTCGCCCTCGAGGAAGCGTATGCCGAAGTGGAGATGGTAGATGCGGACCTGGGCCGCCTCTTGCCCTTCGCGTTTCACTCGGAATTTGGCTATCTTACGTCATGCCCGACCAACGCCGGGACGGGGCTCAGGGCGAGTGTGCTTATCCACTTGCCGGGTCTCGTCTTGACGAAGGAGATCGGGAAGGTGTTGCAAGGGCTCGCCCAGGTGGGGCTCACGTTCCGTGGTTTGTACGGGGAGGGGAGCGAGGTCGTCGGGAATTTCTTTCAGTTGTCCAACCAGACGACCCTGGGCAAGTCCGAGGAAGAGCTGATCGATCATCTGGGCAAGATTGTGCGGCAGGTGATCGAGTACGAAGAGCAAGCGCGGGATGTGCTGCTCCGCACCGCCCCGGACGAAGTCGCCGACAAGACGTGGCGGGCCTACGGGCTGCTGAAGCACGCGCGCAAGCTGACTTTTGAAGAGGCCATGAACTTGTTGAGCGGTGTGCGGCTGGGTGTCGGACTGAAGATGATTCCGCGCTTGAGTGTGTATACGCTCAACAAGTTGCTGATCTTCACCCAGCCCGCGCACCTTGCGGCGCTCGAGGGTTGCCAGCCCGGCGACCCCGAGCTGCCGGTGGTGCGCGCGGCGTATGTGCGCCGCGCGCTCGAGACGGAAGCGGTTTGAAGCAGGGGGGGAGATGAACGGCTACAACTTCACGGATCGCGTGCGCAAGGTTCTGCAGATGGCGCGGGAGGAAGCCGCGCGGCTGCATCACGAATATGTGGGGACCGAGCACATCCTGCTGGGGTTGATCCGTGAGGGCGAGGGCGTGGCGGCGGCCGTGCTGACCAACCTGAACGTCGATCTCGAGGAGATCCAGCAGAAGATCGAGGAGACGGTGAAGAAGGGGAAAGCGGCGGCGGCCGCCGGCCCCGATCTCCCGTACACCTCGCGCGCCAAGAAGGTGCTCGAGTTGGCGATGAGCGAGGCGCGCGAGTTGAACCACTCCTACGTCGGCACGGAGCATCTGCTGCTGGGGCTGTTGCGCGAGGAGAAGGGCATCGCGGCGCAGGTGCTCACCGATGCGGGCGTGAACCTGGAGCAGGCACGCGCCGAGACGCTGCGGCTGCTCGGGAGCGAGATGCCCTCGGGGCCCGCGCCGAGCGGCTCGGGGACGCCGCCGGCGAGCCCGAAGAGCGAGAAGAAGTCCAAGACCCCGGCGCTCGACCACTTCTGCCGCGACCTCACGCAGCTCGCGGCGGAGGGCCAGCTCGATCCCACGATCGGACGGCAGAAGGAGATCGAGCGCGTGATGGAGATCCTCTCGCGCCGCAAGAAGAACAATCCCGTGCTGATCGGCGAGCCCGGCGTGGGCAAGACGGCGATCGTCGAGGGACTGGCGCAGCTCATCGCCAGCGGCCAGTGCCCGGACGCGTTGAAGGACCACCGCGTGCTCGCGCTCGACATGGCGGCGGTGATCGCGGGCACGAAGTACCGCGGCCAGTTCGAGGAGCGTCTCAAGGCGATCATCAACGAGATCGCCCAGAACCGCAACATCATCCTCTTCATCGACGAGCTGCACACGCTGGTGGGCGCCGGCGCCGCCGAGGGGGCGGTGGACGCCTCCAACATGCTGAAGCCCGCGCTGGCGCGGGGCGAGCTCCAGTGCGTCGGGGCGTCGACCCTGAACGAGTACCGCAAGTACATCGAGAAGGATGGGGCGCTGGAGCGGCGCTTCCAGACGGTGATCGTGGATCCGCCGACGGTCGACGAGACGATCGAGATCCTGAAGGGGCTGCGCAAGCGCTACGAAGAGCACCACCGGGTGATCATCCCCGACGAGAGCCTCGAGCAGGCGGCGCGGCTCTCGGAGCGCTACATCACCGACCGATTCCTCCCCGACAAGGCGATCGACGTGATCGACGAAGCCGGGGCGCGGGCGCGCCTGGCCGCGCAGGTGCCTCCGCCCGAGGTCGCGTCGCTCAAGGACAGGCTGGAAAAGATCAACGGCGACAAGGAAGCGGCGGTGCGCGACCAGAACTTCGAGCGGGCGGCCGCGCTGCGCGACCAGGAGCGGGAGCTCCAGGCCGACATCCGGCGCAAGCAGGAGCAGTGGGAGAAGGAGCGCGCGGTCCACCGGCCCACGATCAGCGAGGAAGGCGTCGCCTTCATCGTGTCGCGCTGGACCGGGATTCCGGTGACGCGACTGCAGGAGGCGGAGACGCAGCGGCTGCTGCGGATGGAAGAGGAGCTGCACCAGTTCGTCGTGGGCCAGGACGAGGCGATCGCGGTCATCTCGCGCGCCATCCGGCGCAGCCGGGCCGGTCTCAAGGATCCGAAGCGGCCGATCGGGTCGTTCGTGTTCTCCGGCCCCACGGGCGTGGGCAAGACCGAGCTCGCCCGGGCGCTGGCGCGCTTCCTGTTCGCCGACGCCGCCGCGCTGATCCGCGTGGACATGTCCGAATACATGGAGAAGTTCTCCGTGAGCCGGCTGATCGGCGCGCCCCCGGGCTACGTCGGCTATGAAGACTCGGGCACGCTCACCAAGGCCGTGCGGCGCAAGCCGTACTCGGTGGTCCTGCTCGACGAGATCGAGAAGGCGCACCCCGACGTGTTCAACATCCTGCTGCAGGTGCTCGACGAGGGTCACCTGACGGACAACTACGGTCGCGTGATCGACTTCAAGAACACCGTGGTGATCATGACCTCGAACGTGGGCGCGCGCGACATGGTGAAGGGGAAGACCCTGGGGTTCGCGCAGCCCGACAGCCGGGCGACGTTCGAGCGCATGGCCGAGAAGGTGAAGGAGGAGATCAACAAGACGTTCAACCCCGAGTTCCTGAACCGGCTTGACGACGTCATCGTGTTCCACCCGCTCGCCCGGGAGCACATCGCCCAGATCGTGGCGATCCTGCTGCGCGAGGTCCAGAAGCGCCTGGGCGACGAGGAGCTCACGCTCCGGTTGACGCCCGCGGCCACCAATTTCCTGGTGGACCACGGCTATGACGAGCACTTCGGCGCGCGCCCGCTGAAGCGCGCGATCCAGAAGTACGTCGAGGATCCGCTCTCGGAGAAGATCCTGGTCGGCGAGTTCGCGCGGGGCGACGAGGTCGAGGTCGACGTGGCCCCGGACAAGGAACGCCTGGGGTTCCGCGCGCTCTCCGGCTCCAAGGCGTGATCCGCCGGCTTCCCCTCGTCCTCCCCCTGGTTTCCGCCGTACTCGTCCCGCGCGCCGCGCGCGCGCAGGGGCAGCCGGTCGCGCCCGATTCCATCGTCGTCCTCGGGCTGCGGCGGCTGGATCGCAACGCGGTGCTGACCCAGAGCGGCCTCGCCCCCGGCAAGCCCCTCGGGTACCGCGACGTGCAGCACGCCATCCAGGCGCTCTACGCCACGGGCCAGTACGATGACGTGCGCGTGGAACAGGACACCGCCCAGGGCAAGACGCTCCTCATCGTCGTCCTGCGCGAGCGCCCGGTCCTCGTCAAGTGGGCGGTGCGCGGCGTGAATCGCCTCTCGGAGCACAGCGTCAGGGACAAGGTCCAGCTCGTCGAAGCGAGGCCCATCGATCCCGCCGCCGTGGCCCGCGGCCGCGGCCGCATCGATTCCCTGTACCGCGCCCAGGGCTACTACCTCGCCCAGGTCAAGGTGGTGAAGGTGTACGAAGCCGATTCCGCGCGCGTGCGGGTGATCTTCGACGTCGACGAAGGACGGCGCGTCGCGATCGCGCAGGTGCGCTTCGAGGGGAACAGCCATTTCTCCGACGCCGAGCTCGCGGCCCACCTGAAGACGCGGCCGGAGGGCTTCTGGTGGTTCCGCTCCGGCGACTACGACGACGAGAAGCTGCGCGCCGATCTGCAGGAGCGCCTGCCGAAATTCTACGGGGACCGGGGTTACGTGGACTTCCAGGTGCTGGGCGACACGCTGCTCGTCAACGACACGACCGGCAAGGCGGCCCTCGTCGTGCGGGTGAGCGAGGGCGAGCCGCACCGCGTCGGCACCTTCGAGATCGCCGGCAACCGGCGCTTCTCCACGGAGGACCTGGAGCAGCTGTCCCCCTTCCGGGGCGAGACCCGCACCGGCTTCCTGGGTCTCGGCGGCACCGAGCACGGCCCCGCCTACTTCAACGAGGAGAAGTGGAAGGACGCGACGCAGAAGCTCCAGACGTTGTACTACAACAACGGCTACATCTACATGAACGCGCGTCCGGAGGTCATCCGGCGGACCGGGGCGGACGGCCAGCCGGTCGTGGACCTCCGCTGGGTGATCAGCGAGGGCCAGCCCGCGATCGTCAACAAGGTGGAGATCACCGGGAACGACGTCACGCACGATCGCGTCATCCGCGAAGCGATCGTGCTGCTCCCCGGTGACGTGTTCCGCCAGGACGCGCTGATCCGCTCCTACCAGAGCGTCTCGAACCTGGGGTTCTTCCAGCAGCCGCTGCCGTTCCCCGACACCCGCCCCGCCAACGACCAGGGCGACATAGACGTCATTTTCCGGGTGAGCGAGAAGCGGACCGGGAACATCAACTTCGGCGCGTCGGTGGGACAGGGGACAGGGGTGGGCGGCTTTCTCGGGCTGGACGAGCCGAACCTCTTCGGGCTGGGCAAGCGCGGCCGCTTCCAGTGGCAGTTCGGCAAGAACATCAACGACTTCGACGTGTCCTACACCGATCCCGCGTTCCGCGACTCCCGGGTCTCGCTGACGGTCGGCGTCCACAACACCCGGCTGCGCTACACCATCGCCGATCTCGGCCAGGTGAAGCGGCGCGGCGGCAACATCCAGCTCGGCTTCCCGGTCTTCAACGACCGCTACACGCGGCTGTTCGTCTCCTACGCGCTGGACGACCAGACCTTCACCGGCGCGAGCGCGGGCGTCGCCAGCCTGAGCTGCAACGACTGCGTGCGCTCGACGTTCGGCGTGTCCATGCTGCGCGACACCCGAATCGACCTGCCGTTCCCCACCGCGGGCACCATGCACTCCGTCGGCATCTCGCAGAGCGGCGGCCCGCTCGGCGGCACGGGCAACTTCCAACGGCTGGACCTCGAGGGTCGCTGGTATGCGCCGCTCGGCCAGCTCGGCGGGCGCGCCAGCGCGTCGCCGGTCAAGTTCGTGATGGGCTTTTCGACCCGGTCGGGGCTCGTGTTCGGCAATTCGCCGTTCTTCGACCAGCTGTTCACGATGGGCGGCACCCAGTACGGCATCCCGCTGCGCGGCTACGACGAGTTCTCGGTCACGCCGCACGGGTACGACCCGCGGGCGACCAACGGTCAGGCGCGCTCGGATGCCTTCGGTAAGGCGTACGTCGCGATGACGGGGGAGATCGGGGCGCGGCTGTCCCAGATGTTCTACGTGAGCACGTTCGTCGACGCCGGCAACGTGTGGGCGCAGGCGCGCCAGTTCAACCCGACCCGCCTGTTCCGGGGCGCCGGCATCGGCCTGAGCATCATTTCGCCCCTCGGACCGATCGGCATCGACTGGGCCTACGGCTTCGACAAGACGGACTTGCTCGGCCAGGCGGCGCCCGGGTGGAAATTGCACTTCAAGCTCGGCAACTTCTTCTGATCGTGCATCGCTTCGGGTCAGGCGGGTCACCGGTACCGGCAAAACCTCTGGGGAGACGGTCATGAAGCCTGCAGTGGTGGCGTGGGGATGGACGGTGTGGGCATG
>DATDFP010000051.1:0-6436 GCA_036522535.1 Gemmatimonadales bacterium | reverse complement strand
GCCCAGCCGGCGCACCGCTCCGTGGGGGCGGGGATCGCGCTCTGGGTCGTCTTGGTCAGCATCGCCCTCGGAGCACCGGGCCTTTATGCGTACAAGAAGGGACTGCTCTTCTTCCCCCGCAGCGCGGCCCCGGACTCCCTGGCGGCCGCGGTTCGGGACACGCTCACCCAGCGGCTCCTCTCGGACACCGGCCCGCCCATCACGCTCTCCGCCGCGCCAACCGAGACCGCGACGGCGCGGATCCCGGCGCGGAGCGATACGAACTCCGCCGCGCACGCGCCCGCCCCGGTGGCGCCCGCTCCGACGGCGGCAGCGAGCGATACGAGCACTGCCACACCGGCTCCGGCGGCGCAGCTCCCGGCACCGCGCGATACGAACCCAGCTATGCTGGCGCCGGCAACGCCCGGCCGCCTCACGCTGGAGGGTCTGCCGCACGGCGCCCGCGTCACCTTGAACGGGTTGCCGGTCCGCGGCGCTCAGGTCGACGTGCCCCCCGGGACGTACGCGCTCGCGGTCGTGGCCCGGGGCTTCGCCCGTTTTTCACGCCAGGTGATCGTCTCACCGGGCGCCCCGCTCAGCGTCAAAGTGGACCTGGAGCCGCTCGCCGCCAATGGCGAACGCCGGGCGGACCCGAACGCGGATCCGTGCGGCGTGTACGGACCGGCCTACAATCAAGACAACATGTGCTTCGACACCAAGCCCTTGCCTCTGTCGGCGACGCTGATCCCACTGCCGGCCGATTCCCCGACCTTGCCCCGGCAGGCGGTCCTGCTGATTCGCGTGTCCAGGGATGGCGCCACCCTCGACGCCCGTGTGTTCGGCCCGTCCAACCTGGAGACGTTCAATAACCAGGCGTTAGACATGGCGCGGCACCTGCGCTGGAACCCCGCTCAGAAAAACGGCGAGCCGGTCGACGCCTGGGTGCAGTGGCTGTTCCAACCGGTGAGGCAGTAATCGACATCCACCCCACGGCCTTCATCGCCCCGGGCGCAGTGGTCCTCGGGGACGTCACGCTCGCGCCCCGGGCGAGCGTTTGGTACGGCGCGGTGCTGCGCGGCGACATGGCGCCGATCCACGTCGGCGAGGCCTCGAACCTCCAGGACGGCGCCATCGTGCACGTGGATGGCGGGAAGCCCGCGCGTATCGGGGCGCGCGTCGGGGTCGGCCACGGCGCCATCCTCCACGCCTGCACCGTGGAGGACGACTGTCTCATCGGGATGGGGAGCATCCTGTTGAACGAGGCCCACATCGGGACCGGCAGTGTGGTGGCGGCCGGCGCCGTCGTGCCCGAGGGAACCCGGATCCCGCCGGGCTCGTTGGTCGTCGGCGTGCCGGCCCGAGTCGCCCGCGCCGTGGACGACGCGCTGCGCGCGCGCATCCGGCAGACCTGGGAACACTATCTGGCGGAGGCCGAGCGGCACCGCTCGGGTGCGTTCCCGATCGCCCGGACAAGTTTGTGATGTGCATTGGTGAAGTGTCCGTGACGGCAACGCTCTCGCCGGTCGGCCTCGCGCGCTGTTCGGCGCGTTAGATTCCACGTCGCCATGACGGACGAGGCAGGGATGACCGCTTCCGTGCGCAAAACGAAGCTCGATCTGAGCGCCAACGCCATTACCGTGCTCGAGCGGCGCTACCTCGTGAAGGACGATGCGGGCCGGCCGATCGAGGGGCCGGAGGATCTGTTCTGGCGCGTCGCCCGGACGATCGCGGCGCCCGACCAGACGTACGGCGCGTCGGAGAAGGCGGTCGAGGGCCTCGCCGAGACGTTCTTCGAGCTGATGGCGACGCGCGTGTGGATGCCGAACTCTCCCACACTGATGAACGCCGGCCGCCCCCTCGGGCAACTCTCGGCCTGCTTCGTGCTCCCCATCGATGACTGCCTCTCGAACGGCCAGAGCGGCATCTACGACACGCTGCGGGCGATGGCCCTGGTCCACCAGTCGGGGGGCGGCACCGGCTTCTCGTTTTCGCGGCTGCGGCCGAAGAACGACGTCGTGCGCTCCACCATGGGAGTCGCGTCCGGCCCCGTATCGTTCATGAAGCTGTACGACGCCTCCACCGACGTGGTGAAGCAGGGGGGCACGCGGCGCGGGGCGAACATGGGGATTCTGCGGGTGGACCACCCGGACATCCTGGAGTTCATCACCTGCAAGGACGACATCACCCAGATCACGAACTTCAACATCTCGGTGGCGGCGACCGACGCGTTCATGCGCGCGGTGGAAGAGGGGACGGCCTACGACCTGATTCACCCCCGCACGGGGAAGGCGGTCGGCCGGCTCGAGGCGCGCGCGGTGTTCCGCCAGATCGTTCACGGCGCCTGGAAGACGGGCGAGCCGGGAGTGTACTTCATCGACCGGGCGAACCGCTACAACCCGGTCCCGCACCTCGGCAGCTACGAGGCCACGAACCCCTGCGGCGAGCAGCCGCTGCTCCCCTACGACGTGTGCAACCTCGGCTCGATCAACGTCGGCCTGTTCGTCAAGGAGGGCGAAGTGGACTGGGAGCGGCTGCGCACGGCCGTGCACCTGTGCGTCCACTTCCTGGACAACGTCATCGACGCGAACAAGTACCCGCTGCCGGAGATCGACCAGCTGGCGCAGCGGATCCGGCGGATCGGGCTGGGCGTGATGGGATGGGCGGACCTGCTGGTGCGCCTCGGCGTGCCGTACAACTCGGACGAGGGCGTCGCCCTCGGGCGCCGGCTGATGCAGTTCGTGGACGAGGAGGCGAAGGTCGCCTCCGGGCGGCTGGCGGAGCAGCGCGGCGTGTTCCCGGAGTGGGAGCGGTCGATCTGGGGTCCGGATGCGACGTGCGCCCGCGGCCCGGACGGCGGGCGGATCCGCCCGATGCGCCGGCTGCGCAACTGCAACGTCACCACCGTGGCGCCCACGGGGACGATCTCGATCATCGCCGGGTGCTCGTCGGGGATCGAGCCGCTGTTCGCCGTGGCGTTCATGCGGAACCAGGCGGGTGCGCTCATGCCCGATGTGAACGAGGACTTCGTCGCCGTCGCGCGTGAGGAGGGGTGGTATTCGGACGGCCTGGTGCACCGCATCGCCGAGGCGGGCCACATCCACTTCGGCGACGTCCCGGCGCAGTGGCAGCGGGTCTTCGTCACCGCGCACGACGTTAGCCCCGAGTGGCATATCCGGATGCAGGCCGCGTTCCAGGAGTTCACCGACTCGGCGATCTCCAAGACCTGCAACTTCCCGCGGGAGGCGACCGAGGAGGACGTGGAGCAAATCTATCGGTTCGCCTACGAGCTCGGCTGCAAGGGCGTCACGGTGTACCGCGATGCGTCGCGCGAGATGCAGGTGCTCTCGACCGGCGCGACGGCGAAGCAGGTCCAGCAGCGGGCGGGGGGCGCAGCGGCGGGCACGCCCGCCGAGGAGGTACAGCGCCAGCTCGCCGAGGCGCTCGGGCACATCGCCGAGCTCGAGGCCGAGCTCGAGCGGACGCGCGCCAAGTTGCACGAGGCCGAGGCGGAGAACCTGCAGCGCCGCTCGAAGCGCTCGCGCCCCGACCTTCTGAAGGGCTCGACCCGGCGGATCGAGACCCCGCTCGGGACGATGTACGTCACCATCACCGAGGACGACCGCGGCCAGCCGTTCGAGGTGTTCATCTCCCTCGGAAAAGCCGGCGCCCCGCTCATGGCCGACGTCGAGGCGATCGGCCGCCTGATCTCTCTTGCGCTCCGCTCGGGCGTTCCGATGCCGGAGATCTACCGCCAGCTGCGCGGGATCTCGTCCGACCGCCCCGTGGGCCTGGGCCCGAACAAAGTCCTCTCCGTACCGGATGCCATCGGCATCGCGATCGAGAAATGGATGCAGGACAAGCACGGCATCCAGCAGGAGCTCCTGGGCGGCGCGCCTGCGCAGACCGCCGGTCTACCGGTGCGCGACGTCGTCGCCCCCCACGACGCGGCGACGGAGGCCGGCGCGGGGGAGGGGGCGCTCGAAGCGCGCGCGCCCGATCGGGACTTCATCGGGGCCTGCCCGGACTGCGGCTCGCAGCTCGCGTTCATCGAGGGCTGCGCCAAGTGCCACGTCTGCGGGTTCAGCGAGTGCGGGTGAGGCCGTCGTGGATCGTGAGCTCCGGATTTCGCCGGTGTTGCGCGGATCACCCGTTCGCCTGTGACCCCTGTCACGACCCGGCGAGCGGAATGGCGTTACACATGAAGGCGTGACCAGTCCGTCCCACACTGTGACTCCGACGCGGCTCCAGGCCAAAGGTTGGGCGCGGGTCGGCAAACCCGGAGCGCATCTGCTCCGTCGCGGCGCGTGGTACCCGGTGGTGCGGATTTCGTCGAGCCACATCGTCGTGCTCGACGTGAACCGACGCAACGTGCCGGTCGATCGCCGCTTCCTCGAGATCCGCTACCACCCCCCCGACCGGTGGAGCATCGTGCGGTGCGAGCCGCGGGAGATCCAGCGCGTGGGCCGCATCTTCCCGCTCACCTATGCGGTCTGCCCCACGTGTCGGCACCGGGAGGCGTTCCCGGCGGACGCGAAAGAGCTGACCTGCGAGCGCTGCAAGAAAACCGCCCTGCTCGCCTGGGAAGAAATGAGCTAACGACAAAAAACGGGACCCGTGTCCCGTTTCTCGTGTCCCGATTAGGGCAGTATCACCCGGTCTCCCGCCGACACGATACCGGAGGCGGCCCCCAGACAGTAGAAGCCCCTCATCCCGCCGTCGAGGAACTGCAGGTGGTCTTTGAGCACCTGCGATTCCTCGAGGCCGCCCAGCGCCCACGCCGTGAACGGGCGGCACGGATGCGCGACGTCGAGCACCGTCAGGCGGGCGACCTCGACGCCGTCCGGGGCGCAGATCGAGACTCCCGTGCGCAGGTCGTCCAGGGTGAGATGCCGGCCCGTTTCCACCAGGATGTTCTCTCCCGCAGAGCCCAGCTCGATTCGACTCCCGAACCGCTCTCGCATCGCGGCGTAATGCGACGTGAATCCGACGGAGATGCCGTGCTCGCCGTCGCTGTTCTTGGTGCGGGGATGCGCCCTGTGGTGGACGTCCACGATCCAGGAGCCGCCCGGGGCTTCACCGAGCGCCCCATCCGGAGACACCGCCAGCCGCCCCACGGGTAGGATGGGGGAGGGGTCGTAGACTCGCCGCGGCTTCTCGCCCGTCTTCAGCGAGGAGCGTTGGATCTGGAGCCGCACTACTCGACCCAGGTCGCGCATAACGTAATTTATCAAAACCTGCTATCATGGGGCCAATGCGGATCACCCTCGGCTGGGCCCGTTGCGCGGCCGACGTGGCTGACGTCTTGCGTCGCGGTGCCTGGTATCCCGTCATCGAAGAGTCGCCGGACGGTCACGTCGTTGTCGAGGTACGAAACCAGCGCGTCCGCCTCCGCCGCGGCGACGTCGAGGTCCGCACCGAGGTTCCCGATCACTGGAGTGTCGTGGTCCGCACGGCCGTGCTCCGGCCCACGCCGGGTGGGAAGGGGATGGAGGTCGTCGGCACCTACGCCGTATGCCCGCTGTGCCACTACCGCCAGGATTTCGCCGGGAAGCCGGCGAGGCTGCGCTGCGTCCGCTGTGGCGCGACGTCGCCCGTGGATTGGACGGAGACGTGCTGAGAGACTTCAGACTTCAGACTTCAGACGTCAGACTTCAGACTTCAGACGTCAGACGTCAGATTCGGAGGCTGCGAGATCATTATCACGTTAACTGTTAATATGTTGATCATGTCCCGCGCCCCGGCGTCGCCAGTTTCACGTCTGATGTCTGATGTCTGACGTCTGACGTCTGAAAGCAGACATCAGTATGCCCGACCGCTCCGAGCTCGCGCTTCAGTTGACGGACGCCATCGCCGCCGCGCGCGGCGCGGTGGAGCGGGCGGGAGACCGCGCATTCCGAGCCTACGGGTTGTCGCATCGCGCTCACGCGGCGCTCTCCGCCGTGGACCAGGGTGGGCCCGACGGAGCGCGGCCCAAGGAGATCGCCGACCTGCTCCACGTCTCGCGCGCGGCGGCCACCACATTCGTGCAGCGCCTCGAGGCCAAAGGCCTGGTGGAAACGACGCCCGACCCCCAGGATGATCGGGGCGTGCGCGTCACCCTCACGCGCCGTGGCGTCGAGATGCTCGTTCGGGCCGGCCAGCTCGAGCGGCGCCTCGCGGCGCGCGCGATCGAAGGCCTGCCCGCCGCCAGCATCAGCAGGACGATTCGTCTGCTGCACGACTTCAAGAGCCGGCTGGCGGAGAAGCTGATCGGGGTGATGCGCTGAGCCAGGAAGCGAATCGGAGGCGGGGTGCGGGGGTTACGAATGTGCGTATCTTTATACCGTCGGCCGTCACAGTCACCTCGGATGAGTGTCGCTGAGACGGTGCTTGAGCTCTGCGGTCTACTTCCGCATTCGGCAAACAGTTAGATCGATTCCGAGCGGCGATCTCTGCGCCTCCCACCTGGGCACCGGCA
>DATDFP010000050.1:0-6902 GCA_036522535.1 Gemmatimonadales bacterium | reverse complement strand
TGGTCGATCCACGAGCTGGGCACGGCGCGCATGGGCAACGATCCCAAGACCTCGGTACTGAACCAGTTTCAGCAGTCGCACGACGTCCGGAACCTGTTCGTCGTCGACGGCTCGAGCCACGTCAGCGCGTCGTGTCAGAATCCCACGTGGACCATCATGGCTCTCGCGTGGCGCTCCTGCGAATATTTGGCGGACCAATTCAAAAAGGGGAACGTATGACCATGCCTCGCGCAATCCGGGACGGCACGATCGCCCTGACCGTCTTCCTCGCCGGCTCGCTCTCCGCCCAGGTCATGCCACCGCCTCCGTACCTGCAGATCTTCCGCGAGGAAGTGAAGGTGGGCCGGGCCGGCGCCCACGTGCAGACCGAGGCGGGGTGGCCGCGTGCCTTCGCGAAGGCAAAGATCCCGAACCACTACATTGGGATGACCACGACGTACGGCCCGACCGAGGCGTGGTTCTTCGAGGGCCACGGCTCAGTGGCGGAGATCGAGGCGGTCAACAAGGCGGTCGAAGCGGCGCCGGGCTTGAGGCAGGAGTTGGACCGGCTCTCCCAGGCCGACGCCGCCAACATCAACGGGTCGAGCGCCTTGCTCGCGCGCTACCTACCCGACGCCAGCAACCCGCCCGACATCAACCCAGCCGAAATGCGGGTGTGGGAAATCACCATCTTCCGCGTGCGTCCGGGCAAAGAGGGGAGCTTCTACGAGGGTGCCAAGCTCTACCAGTCCGTGGTCCAGCAGGCGAAGGTGGACGCGCCATGGGCGACCTACGAGGTGATGGCGGGCATGCCCGGTCCGACGTACCTGGTTTTCGTGCCCCACAAGACGCTCGCCGAGATCGATCCGGCCACGGGCGTCGGGGCGGCGATCCAGAAAGCCATGAACGAGGAGACGATGAAGAAGTTCGGGGCGCTCTCCGAGGGCTTCACCTCGGTCGAGAACCTGGTGTTCACGCCGAGCCCCGAGATGAGCTACCCGCCGGCGGAGTGGGTCGCGCAGGACGTCGAGTACTGGGGGAGGAAAGCGACGGCGACGGCGAAAGCAGCCACGCCCTCCGCGCAGGCCCCCGTGGCCAAGCCGTAAGGAAGGGGACCCTATGACCGATTCGCCCGAGTCGCTGTCGCGCCGCGAGATGATCGGTGCCACCGCGGCCGCGCTGGCCGCTCCCCTGCTGAACGTCGCCGCGGAGCGGGCGCGCTCCGTAGGCGGCCGCTCTGATCGTTTCCTGACCCCGAAGCAGTTTGCCATGCTGGACGAGCTGACCGAGCTGATCATCCCCGCCGACGACCATTCGCCCGGGGCCCGTGCCGCCGAGGTGGCCCGCTACATCGACGGCCGCCTCGCGGAATCGCTCCAGCCCGACTGGCAGGCGCAGTGGCGATCCGGCCTCGAGGCGGTGGACGGGCTGTCCCGCGAGCTCAACGGGAAATCGTTCGTCGAGGCCACGCCGGACCAGCGGGTGGCGGTCCTCGCCCGGATGGCGGCGCACGAGTCGGACCCCAAGACGGCCCCGGAGCGCTTCTTCAATGAGCTCAAGCGGTGGACCGTGCGCGGCTATTACACGTCCAAGATCGGCATCCACGACGACCAGGAGTACAAGGGGAATGTGTACCAGCAGGGGGAATTCGCCGGGTTCGACGCAAAGTGATCGCCGAGGGGAGCTGGCGCCCCGCGTTGCCATGACCTCATCCACCGGAGTTTCCGTGCAATCGCGCTCGTTCGTCCCAGTGCTCGCGATCGCGGCGCTGTGCGCCGCGTGCGCTTCGTCCAAGCTCGACCTGCCCGCCGCCGCGCCCAAGCCGGACCCGCGCGTCGGGCTTCGCGCCGGATGGATGAATGCCGCAGAGGCGGCGTGGAACGTCCGGTTGGTCTCGACCACTCCTCCGTCGGAGCAATTCATCGACCGCGGCAACCCGGGAAACTTCGAGTTCATCAACTCCGACCTCGCGTTCGTTGGGAATTACGTGGTTCAGGGCGACTTCCACGGGTTTCAGGTGTGGGACATCTCGCGGCCGAGCCGTCCCACGCTGGTCACGGCCTACGTCTGCCCGGGATCGCAGAATGACGTCTCGGTCTATCACGACCTGCTGTTCACCTCCGGGGAAGCCCCGAACGGCCGCATCGATTGCGGCACGCAGGGCGTGCCCGACACGGTCAGCCCCGACCGGCTACGCGGGATTCGCATCTTCGATATCAGCGACATCGCCCACCCGAAGAACGTGGCCAGCGTGCAGACGTGCCGTGGCTCGCACACCCACACCGTGGTGACCGACCCGAACGACACGGCGAACGTCTACATCTACGTGTCGGGCTCCGCCCCGGTCCGCTCGCCCAACGAGCTCCCGGGATGCTCGGCGCTAGCGCCCGACCAGGACCCGAACAGCGAGTTGTTCCGTATCGAGGTGATCCAGGTGCCCCTCGCGCATTCCGAGCAGGCGCACGTGGTGGGCAAGCCGGCCATCCTCGCCGGCCTGACCGCGCGGCAATCGCACGCCGAAGCGCCGGAAGACATCGCCGCGGCAGCGAAGGCGGCTGCGGAAGCGCGCGCCAGGGGTGGGTTCACGGCGACCGTGCACGGCGAGGAGATCGTTCTTGGTCCGGGCTTCGTCGGGCGTCAGCTCGACAGCATCGTCAAGGCGCGCGGGGGGACCGGGGCGCCAACCGGCGCCGACAGCGCCGCGCTGCGGGCCGCCGTGCAGGACATCGTGGATCGGATCGTCAACCCCCCCAATCCGGGGGGTGGCCCACGGCCCGGGCCCGTCCAGTGCCATGACATCACCGTCTACCCGGCGATCGGACTCGCCGGCGGCGCGTGCGGCGGGTACGGGCTGCTGCTCGACATTCACGACGTGAGCCAGCCGAGGCGAATCGCCGCGGTCGCCGACTCGAACTTCGCCTTCTGGCACTCGGCGACTTTCAACAACGACGGCACCACGGTGCTGTTCACCGACGAGTGGGGCGGAGGCCTCCAGGCCCGCTGCCGGGTGACGGACAAGCCCGAGTGGGGAGCCGATGCGATTTTCACGGTGGCCCACGACACGATGACGTTCCAGAGCTACTACAAGCTGCCGGCGCCGCAGACGGCGTTCGAGAATTGCGTCGCCCACAACGGTTCGCTGATTCCGATCCCCGGGCGCGACATCATGGTCCAGGGCTGGTATCAGGGCGGCATTTCCGTGTTCGACTGGACCGACCCGGCGCACCCGACCGAGATCGCCTACTTCGACCGCGGCCCGATGGACTCGACCAAGCTCCTCGGCGCCGGCTCCTGGTCCGCCTACTGGTACAACGGCTACATCTACAGCTCCGAGATCGCCCGCGGGCTCGATGTGTTCGAGCTCGTGCCGAGCGGCCTGCTGTCGCAAAACGAGATCGACGCGGCCAAGCTCGTGCATTTCGACTTCCTCAACGTCCAGGACCAGCCGAAGCTGGTCTGGCCGCCCAGCTTCGCCGTGGCGCGCGCCTACCTGGACCAGCTGGCGCGGTCGCACCGCCTCGCGCCCGGCCGGGTGTCCGCCACAAGGAATGCGCTCGCCCGCGCCGAGCGTCTTTCCGGGCAGGGACGGCGGGATGCGCTGACCCAGCTGGCCGCCGAGCTGGACCGCGACGCCGGGGGAGCGACCGGCCGGGGCCCGGGAGTAGTGGTGCAGGGCGCCCCCGTAGGTTCCGGAGGCGGGTCCGACAAGGTGCGGACGCTGGCCGCCGCGATCAGGGATCTGGCCAACGCCCAGCGCTGACACACGTGATGCGTCGTATGTGAGGTGGCGCGGAGATCTGCACTCATTGCAAGGAGGTGCCCGATGGCTCTTCAGATTGGCGATATCGCTCCCGATTTCGAAGCCCAGACGACTGAGGGCCCCATCCGTTTCCATCAGTGGATCGGCGATTCGTGGGCCGTGCTGTTTTCTCACCCCAAGGACTTCACCCCGGTGTGCACGACGGAGCTCGGCTACATGGCGAAGCTCAAGCCGGAGTTCGACAAGCGGCGCACCAAGATCATCGGTCTGAGCGTCGATCCCGTGGACAATCACGCCCGCTGGGCGCAGGACATCAAGGAGACCCAGGGCTACGCGCCGAACTACCCCGTGATCGGCGACACCGATCTGAAGGTGTCGAAGCTGTACGGCATGCTGGCCGCGACGGTTCAGGGGACGTTCGAAGGACGGACGCCCGCCGACAACCAGACCGTGCGCAACGTGTTCGTCATTGGCCCGGACAAACGCGTCAAGCTCATCATCGTCTATCCCATGACGACCGGGAGGAACTTTGATGAGGTGCTGCGGGTGATCGATTCACTGCAACTGACCGCAAAGCACAAGGTGGCGACCCCCGTCAACTGGAAACCAGGCGACGACGTGATCATTACGGGCGCGGTGTCCGACGACGAGGCGAAGCGGATGTTCCCCGCGGGTTGGAAAGCTCCCCGACCATACCTGCGCATCGTGCCGCAACCCAGACCCTGAGCGCCCCTCTCCCTCATGGATCGACGAGCCTTCATCCAGGACGCGGCCGCCACGGCGGCGGCCGTCGCCCTGCCGGGCTGGGCCGGGACGAATCATCACGACGACCTGGCCCCCATTTTCGCGCAGGTCGAAAAGCGTCACGACGAAGCGGTGCAGCGATTGCAGGAATGGATCCGGCAGCCCTCGATCGCGGCCGAGAACCGCGGCGTGAACGAGGGCTGCGAGCTCACGATGCGCCTGTTGCGCGAGGCGGGATTCGGCCAGGTCGCGAAGGTGCCCACCGACGGTCAGCCCGGTATCTTCGCCACGCTCGACGCCGGCGCTCCCCGGACGCTGGGCCTCTATTTCATGTACGACGTGAAGCAGGCGGATCCGGCGGAGTGGACATCCCCGCCCTGGACGGGAGCGCTCGTCGACAAGCCCGGGTTGGGAAAAGTGCTGATGGGCCGTGGCGCCGTGAACCAGAAGGGTCCGGAGGCGGCGTTTCTCGCCGCGCTCCACGCCATTCGCGGGGCCGGCCGCAAGCCCCCCGTGAACTTCGTGCTCGTCGCCGAGGGCGAGGAGGAAATCGGTTCGCCGCACTTCCCAGAGATCGTGCGCCGGCCGGAAGTGCTCTCCGCCCTGGGGCGCTCCCTTGGAATCTTCATGCCCGCCGCCGCTCAGGGGCTCGACGGACAGGTGACGATCACACTCGGCGCCAAGGGCGTGATCGAGTGCGAGCTCGTGTCCAGCGGCGAGCGCTGGGGTCGCGGGCCGCGCCAGGACATTCATTCGAGCAACAAGGCGCGCGTGGACAGCCCGGCGTGGCACCTGGTGCAGGCGCTCGCGACCCTGGTCTCGCCCGACGGCAACGACCCGGCGATCGAGAACTATGCCGACAAGGCGCGTCCGCTCTCCTCGAGCGAGAAGGCGATGGTCGCGGAAGCGGCGCGTCGTCTCGACGAGAACGCCGCGAAGCAGCTGCTCGGCGTGGAGCACTGGGTGCGCGACGTGAGCTGGCCGGAGGCGCTGGAGCTGCTGATGTCGCGGCCCACGGTCAATATCGAGGGCCTGGTCGGCGGATACACGGGACCCGGTGGGAAGACCATCCTTCCTCACAAGGCCGTGGCCAAGCTCGACCTGCGGCTCGTGCCGGATATGACGGCGGCCGACTCGCTGGCCGCGCTCAAGGCGCACCTCGCGAAGCGGGGGTTCGGCGACATCGAGGTCAACATGACGGGCGGCTACGATCCCACCAGCACGTCCGCGGACGCCATGGTCATCCGGGCGCAGGAGACGGTGTACCACCGCTCCGGGATCGACCCGATCGTCCTGCCGCGCAATGCCGGCTCCTGGCCGGGCTACGTATTCACCGGGGATCCGCTGCGGCTCGCCGCGGGCCACTTCGGACTGGGCCACGGCAGCGGCGCGCACGCGCCCGACGAGTACTACGTCATCGAGTCGACGACGTCCAAGATCCAGGGGATAGACGGCGCCGTGCGCTCGTATGTCGAGTATCTGTATGAGGTGGCGCACGCGACCTGAGCGGGGCGCAATGCCGTGCTCCGGCGCTCACCGCGGATGACCGCTCTCCGGGGGGCGACGCGTCGTTTCCCGGAGGACACTCTCGCCGCGATCCGCGACGGCAACATGCTGCGCATTCGGGCCGGCAGCGAGCCGCACCGCTTCATCGGGATTTGGGTCGTCGTGGTGGAGGGGCGGGCGTTCGTTCGCTCCTGGAGTCTCAAGCCGCGCAGCTGGTACCGGACGTTCCTCAAGGAGCCACGCGGCGCCATCCAGGTCGCCGGGCGTGAGATCCCCGTCCGCGCCGTCCAAACCAGGAGCGAGCGCTTGAAGGACGCCGTCGATCGAGCCTACCTGGAGAAATACAAGAGCCCGGGGGCCATCAAGTACGCCCGCGACCTCGGACGACCCAAGTCCAGAGCCACGACCACGGAATTGGTCCCCTGCTAGCGGCTTGGCGCCGCCCTCACGGAGGGTGGTCCTGAGGACGGTACGATGCACCTCCGAAACTTGACGCCCCTCACGATGGCGGGCTGGCACCGCTTCGATGAGCTCCGGGCGAAGGTGCCGCCTTGATGGCCATTCGCGAGGAATTGCTGGCGTTTGTCAGGGATGCACTGGTGCGGGGCCTCCCCCGTGCGCAGATCGAAGACGCGCTCCTCAAGGCAGGCTGGGACACACGAGAGGTCAAGGGCGCACTCGCCGGGTTCGCAGAGATCGACTTTCCCGTCCCGGTTCCCCGACCGAAACCCTACCTCTCCGCGCGCGAGGCGTTCCTCTACCTTGTGCTGTTCAGCACCCTGTACGTGAGTGCGTACAACTTCGGAAGTCTTCTGTTTCAGCTCATCAATCGCGCGTTTCCCGATCCCGCGGACCCCCAATGGATGGTGCGCGGCTTCCGAGACACCATCCGCTGGTCGGTGTCCTCGCTGGT